>CAIKNA010000186.1 GCA_903828645.1 uncultured Bacteroidales bacterium | reverse complement strand
GGATATGTAAATGAACATTTTGGTCATTCTGAAAATTATGCAGTATATACCATCAACCCCGAAAACCAGATAGTGAATCGTACCGTTATCAAAGGTGAGGAAGGGTGTGGCTGTAAATCGGGGATTGGAGCAGTTCTGGCCAGTGAAGGAGTTACATTAATGCTTGCCGGAAATATTGGCGGGGGTGCAATTCATCACCTGTATACCGAAGGTATTGAGGTAATTCGTGGCTGTTCAGGGCTGGCTGAAGAAGTTATTGTCAATTATCTGAACGGTAAAGTTACCGATGGCGGTCAAACCTGTGAGCAACATGCAGGATGTGACTCACACGCTCACTGACCTTTACCTGACAATCCGCCCTGCTTAAGATAGAGCTGATGGTGGTAGCTGTTTTCGCGGATCATTTTCTTTCCGCATTGCGGACACGAATTTTCCCGGCATGGGACACCAGGCTGATGAGGGATTTTGGTATTGCAATTCAGGCAAATACAAAACCCGGGTTCCTCTTCATGCTTTTGATGCTCAACGATATCAGGTTTATTGGATAATTTTCGGATATTATCTGAGTTGCAAAAGGAACAGGATTGCATTTGTTTTGAACTGATCAGAAGTTTGTGACATGCTTCACAACGATACCAGAACTCGTCTGTGTGATAATCTCCACCCCCGATAAATATGGCTTTGCCATCAACAAAAGCCTCGGCAATTGTCCGACGGGCTTTTTCATAAATCCTTGTCAAGGTTGGACGCGAAACCGCCATCTCCTGCGCTGCCTGTAACTGGGTCATGCCCATATAATCCAGTAAGCGGATTGCCTCATATTCTTCAAAAAAAAGAATAACAGGTTCAAGGTCAGAGATTGGGATTCCAAAAGGTTTGAATCCCTCCATCTGGGGCGGATGCGTTACGTTGCGCTTTCTTTTAGGTCGTGGCATAATATGGCAAAATTAACAAATTCATGAACTTAAGTTCATAATATGCCTTAATTTTGAAACTTATTTCAAACTGCAGTTTGGCATGCAACAAATAAACTATAATCCAATCGGGATCATAAATACTCCTTTCAATTCACAGGAAGATATGCCAATCCAAGGAATTGGAGGAAAAGGAATAAAGGCAACTATTGAAATTTATCCCGAATTTACAGCAGGATTAAAAGACCTCGATGGATTTTCACACATTATTTTACTCTATCACCTGCATTTGGTTAAAAACCATGCCTTGATTGTCAAACCCTTTATGGATGATAAGCAGCATGGCATATTTGCCACTCGCTCACCAGTGCGCCCGAATCCGATCGGAATGACGGTTGTAAGGTTGACTGAGATCAGGGATAACCTGTTAATCGTTGAAGACATTGATATAATAGACCAGACACCCTTGCTTGACATCAAGCCCTGTCTGCCAATGATCGATGATATCCAGGGGTTACGGTTGGGTTGGCTGACTGGAAAAATTGATCAGTTCACTGATAAAAGATCTGATAACCGATTTAGTGCTTTCCAGGGAACTTCAAAGGAATAGGTGATAAATCATCGTTACACGAAGCAAACACAAAGTCAGCCTCTATCGCTTTTTCTCGGTGTTGGGAATACATATCTTCTGAGTAAACCTCTATTTTGATATACAGTTTGATGTTCCCGGCTTTTGCTATTGTGCCGGTTATTTCCACTATGGTATTAGGCAAAATTGGCTTCAGGAAACGAACATGTTCAATTTTTACGGTGATCATCTGCTGACGGGTGTAGCGCGTTGCTGTAATAAACGCAACTTCATCAAGCCATTGCATGGCCTCGCCGCCAAAAAAGGTTCCATTTGAGTTCAGGTGCTTTGGGAAAACAACCCGGTATTGCTGAGTTTGGGAGATTGAGGTATCGAGTTGGTCAAGCATAATTTTTTTTTGCAAAGTTAATGTATTGCGAACATATGTTCACTACTTTTGCAATGATACAATTTTACGATCACATCCTGCATCAATAGTTCTATCCCTGTTGAAAAAAAAAAGGCCAGTGATATCGTGCAATTTCAAACTCTAAAATAAATAATATGGATTTAAAAGATGCTGGTTTCGACACCAAACTCATTCATGCCGGGGAAATCGATGATCAATTCGGCAGTGCAACTGTTCCCATTTATCAAACTTCAACTTTCCGGTTTAAAAGCGCTCAGCATGGTGCTGATTGTTTTTCCGGGGCCAGTGATGGCTATATTTATACGAGGATTGCAAACCCGACGATTCATGCCCTGGAGCAAAATATTGTCGCTCTGGAAAACGGATATGGCGGCATTGCTACAGGATCAGGAATGGGCGCCATAACAACAATTTACATGGCACTGTTAAATGGCGGAGATCATATTATCAGTACCGATGCGGTTTATGGACCGGCCAGGGGTGTACTGGAACAGGATTTCGGCCGCTTTCATGTCGAAGCCTCCTTTGTCAACACAGCTGATGTCGAGGAGATCATAAAAGCAATCCGGTCGAATACAAAAGTACTATACATTGAAACCCCGGCAAATCCAACGATGGAGATCACCGATATTGCCGCTTGTGCCAAAATCGCAAAGGAGCATAACCTGGTTTTGGTAGTGGATAATACCTTCTGCACTCCATACCTGCAGAAACCATTGGATCTTGGAGCAGATGTCGTGCTTCATTCCGTCACCAAGTTCATCAATGGCCATGCTGACATTGTTGGTGGGATTATCATTACCAAAGAAGCTGTTTTATACAAGAGAATCAGGCACTGCATGGTCTATATGGGATGCAACATGGATCCCCATCAGGCATACCTGGTATTACGAGGTGTGAAAACCCTGTCATTGCGCGTTGACCGGAACCAGGAGAATGCGGTTAAAGTAGCTGATTTCCTTGAAAATCATCCAAAGGTGGCCTGGATCAAATATCCCGGGTTAAAATCGCATCCGCAATATGAATTGGCAAAGCGGCAAATGACGGGTGCTGGCTCCATGATCAGTTTCGGGCTGACCGGTGGTTTTGAAGCAGGTAAAAAGCTTATGGACAATGTTCATTTGGCTGTTCTTGCCGTGTCTCTGGGTGGCGTTGAAACCTTGATCCAACATCCTGCTTCCATGACCCATGCCAGTGTATCAAAGGAAAACAAAAAACAAGCCGGTATTACCGACGATTTGGTGAGGTTCTCTGTAGGAATCGAAAATGCAGAGGATATCATCAGCGACCTGAGACAAGCGTTGGAAAAGGTTTAGTTACTATGAATTCCTGAAATTCAAGAATGGCCCCCGATGATAATGCGCATGATTTTGAGGTTTAATACGAAAAATCTGACAACCTGCCAGGGAAAGAATTTGCGCCAGAATCTTGTGTTTCCAGTCGGGTATGGAGGATTGGTGATTTCTTTTGGTCCGGGGGTTATGTGTTTTTCCTGCATGATGGTTGTTATTGGAAGAGAATGCTGATCAGTTTTAAAAATTAAGGGTGGTTTCTATTCAGGGATCAAAAACCAGAATGGTTTTGCCTTTGCTTTGTAAATAAACAGGTAGTGCAGAAGC
>CAIKNA010000185.1 GCA_903828645.1 uncultured Bacteroidales bacterium | reverse complement strand
TTAAACGCAGAGAACCGCTGAGTAGCTTCGGAATAATAATATCTATTACCTTCTGACCCTGTAAATTTATGACTTTGTAACTTTTTTACCTGTTTATTAGACACTTTCCCATGAAAAACCTCCTCGCTGCTTTATTGTTTTTTTCCCTTTTAGTCAACGTAACGATGGCCCAGGTAGCCATCAACACCGATGGCGCATTGCCCGATAACTCGGCCATGCTCGATGTGAAGAGCGCCGCAAAAGGCATCCTTATCCCACGGATGACACTGGCCCAGCGAAACGCTATTACCAACCCGGCCATGGGGCTGATGATTTTTCAAACGGACAATACTCCCGGGTTCTATTATAATTCAGGCACGTCATTAGTTCCAGTCTGGGCAATGGTTGGCGGCACCAGCAGCGGCTGGAGCCTGACCGGCAACAGCGGGACCGATGCCGGCACAAATTTTATCGGGACCACCGATATTATGCCCCTGACATTCAGGGTAAACAATCAGCAGGCTGGAAAAATTGATTATGCGTTATTCAACACATCACTGGGTTATAAAGCGCTCTTTTCAACCACAACAGGACATTCAAATGTAGCATACGGGACAAATGCTTTGTTTCAAAATACCACCCGCAGCAACTTGGTCGCCATAGGCGATTCAGCACTTTATAATAATGGACTGGGAGCTGTTTCGGCTTGGGATGCAACTGGAAATACTGCTGTCGGGTCAAAAGCGCTTTATTCAAATACTACCGGAAGTTACAATACAGCTAACGGATTGAAATCCCTTTTCTCCAACACCTCAGGCAGTTACAACACCGCTTATGGATATTATTCTCTTTATTCTAACACCGGAGGCCACAACAACACCGCAACCGGATATGAGGCACTTTATTCCAACATAACAGGAACTCTGAATACCGCAAACGGACAATATTCACTTCATGAAAATACAACCGGAGTCAGCAACACTGCTATAGGGAGTGTATCGCTTGTATCTAACACCACAGGAATAGGCAACACTGCCTCCGGAACAGGAGCGCTTAATAGCAATACCACAGGGAACAGGAATACGGCTAACGGAGTGGTTGCACTTTATTACAACAGCACCGGATATTCAAATGTTGCTTGTGGTGTCAGCGCGTTGAACCAGAATACTACCCGCAGCAACTTGGTCGCTATTGGCGATTCAGCGCTTTTTAACAATGGATTGGGGGTTTTTTATGCATGGGATGCAACTGGAAATACTGCCGTTGGATCAAAAGCGCTTTATTCAAATACTACCGGAAGTTACAATACAGCTAACGGATTGAAATCCCTTTTCTCCAACACCACAGGCAGCTACAATACCGCTAATGGATATTATGCACTTTATTCTAACACCGGAGGCCACAACAACACCGCAACCGGAGATGAGGCACTTTATTCCAACATAACAGGAACTCAAAATACCGCAAACGGAAAAAATTCACTTCATGAAAATACAACCGGTGGAAGCAACACTGCTGCAGGGAATGAATCGCTTTTATCTAACACCACAGGAGTGGGCAATACTGCCTCCGGATCAGGAGCGCTTAATAGCAATACCACAGGGAACACCAATACGGCTAACGGAGCGGGTGCACTTTATTTCAACATCACCGGACATTCAAATGTTGCTTATGGCGCCAATGCTTTGTTACAAAATACCACCCGCAGCAACTTGGTCGCTATTGGCGATTCGGCGCTTCTTAATAATGGAGTGGAGGCTATTTATGCATGGGATGCAACTGGAAATACCGCTGTCGGGTCAAAAGCGCTTTTTGAAAATACCTCAGGATACGACAATACTGCAAATGGATTATCATCACTTTATTCTAATACTACAGGATACCACAATACCGCCAATGGTACGTATGCTCTGTATAAGAATACAACAGGATTCTACAATACTGCAAATGGCGTGAGCGCGCTTTATAATAACACAACCGGAAGTACCAATACCGCCAATGGCTATGGGGCCCTTCATGCCAATTCACTAGGAATCGAAAACACCGCAACCGGAGTGAATGCCCTTGTAAATAATACTACCGGTTACAGGAACACAGCCGTTGGCGTTGGTGCCCTCGCCACCAATACCGGGGGCAACTACATGACTGCTTTGGGGTATAACGCCAACGTCAGTTCGACAGAGGTCTTTGATGACGCAACTGCCATCGGAAATGGTGCGATCGTAACAGGAAACGGTCAGACAAGGATCGGAGACGTCTGGCAAAACCATATCGGAGGGAATTGTCATTGGTTCGACGATTCCGACGGAAGGTTCAAAACCAGCGTAAAAGAAGATGTCAACGGACTCGGCTTTATTTTAAAACTGCGTCCGGTGACTTACAACTTTGAAAATCGTAAACTTGAAGAGTACCTGATCAGGAATTTCCCCGATAGTGTAAAACAACGTTACAGCGATAGTAAACATCCGGGGTTCATTGATTCACGGAAAACCGGGTTCATTGCCCAGGAAGTGGAAACAACCGCCAAATCCGTAGGGTACGACTTCGATGGAGTACATGTACCTGCAAATGAAAATGACATTTACAGCCTCGCCTATGGCGCGTTTGTCGTACCACTCGTAAAAGCTGTGCAGGAACAACAATTGATCATTGATAATTTACAATTGACAATGGGTGATTTGAAGAAAGATAATGTTGATCTGAAAAAAGACAATTCAGAATTGAAAGCCCGCATGGATGCCCTTGAATCGAAGCTGAATGAAAAATAGAAATGGAAACTTTCCTGCTTTGTGACTACTTCGAAAAACCTTCCAGGTTTGAATTCAATATATTGGGACTATATTATCAACACGGAAACATGATTATTAGCAAAAACCTGGAAGGTTTGATTTGCCAATGGACCGCATTTCGGAGTGTCCTCGACTTCGCAGTTCCATGACCCTGTGACTTATCAAATGGTAAAATGTAAAATGGCAAAATGGTAAAATGGCAACTCTGTGCCTAAAACAATACCTTTATCCGGTTGTACTTCCTATACTTTCTTCCTAATTTTGACTATCCATTCATTAAACGCCCTTGCCATGAAAAACCTCATCGCTGCTATGTTGTTTTTTTCCCTTTTCGCCAGTGCTGCGATCGCCCAGGTGAGCATAAATGCCGATGGCACTTCACCCGATCCCTCCGCCATGCTTGATGTGAAGAGCACCAGCAAAGGCTTCCTGCTTCCCCGGGTGGCGCTTATAGTCACCAATATGGCCAACCCTGTTGTTTCTCCTGCTACAGGCCTGCTGGTATACAATACAGCAACCTCCGGCAATCCTCCTGTCAATGTCGTTCCGGGATATTATTACTGGGATGGCACAAAATGGAGCTCCCTGGCAGTTGGCGGCAGCGGCTGGAGCCTGATTGGCAACAGTGGCACTAATCCCGCCGGCAACTTCCTGGGTACAACCGATAATAATCCTCTGACGTTCAGGGTCAAC
>CAIKNA010000184.1 GCA_903828645.1 uncultured Bacteroidales bacterium | reverse complement strand
TCTGCACGCCGGAAAAGCATGAAAAAAAAAGGAGTGAAACACCTTTGAAATTCGATCTTTTTCCGGTTGGGATTGAAGCATATCAAACAGCATTTGAAAAGGTGAAATATCACCTTCAGCGAGGCGATAGCTATTTGCTCAACCTGACGTTCCCAACCGGGGTGCGCTCAAATTATTCCCTCTCCGGAATTTTTGATATAAGCCACGCCCGGTTTAAACTTTTTGTCCCTGGCCATTTTGTCGTGTTTTCACCCGAACCTTTTGTGCACATCAGGGATTCCCGCATATCCTGTTGCCCGATGAAAGGGACCATTGACGCAGCCATTCCCGGTGCAGGCCTGAAATTGCTTGCGGATGACAAGGAGTCCTTCGAACACAACACCATCGTCGATCTTATCAGAAATGACCTGGCGATGGTGTCGACAAATGTTGCCGTTACCCGGTCCAGGTACCTGGAACGGATACATACCAACCGCGGGGATTTGCTCCAGATGAGTTCCGAAATCAGCGGCGACCTCCCTGTTAATTACACGGAACATATTGGAGATATCCTGTTTGCCCTGCTGCCTGCTGGGTCGGTGACAGGTGCGCCAAAGGAAAAGACGGTGGAAATCATCCGGTCAGCGGAATCGTACGAAAGAGGTTTTTATACCGGAATATTTGGTTTTTTTGACGGTCACGAGCTTACATCGGCCGTTTCCATTCGTTTTATTGAACAGACCTTCGACGGACTTGTGTTTAAGAGCGGGGGAGGCATTACTGCGCTGAGTGAAATGGAAAGTGAATATCATGAAATGATTCAAAAGATCTATGTGCCGGTTATTTGAAACGATCCGGGTGGTAAATGGGGTGCCTCAGCACCTGGCCTGGCATGAGAGACGCATGAACCAGGCAGGGAAGGAGTTATGGAACGACGGAAAACCCTTTCTCCTAAGTCAGGAAATCACTGTTCCCCCTGAATTTTCGACGGGATTGGTTCAATGCAACATTTTTTACGGACCCGGTGAGCAGAAGATCAGTTTTAAATATTACAGGAGACGTGTTATCCGGTCGTTGAAAATGGTGGAGTGCAATTCCATTGACTATCACCTGAAATACAGCGACCGGTCGTTGCTGGAATCGCTTTTTATGCTCCGAGGAGGGTCGGATGATGTTATCATTGTTAAAAACGGGCTGATAACGGATACACTGATCTCTAATCTTATTTTCCTCGAGGGAAAAGATTGGTACACTCCGGCAAATCCGCTTTTAAAGGGCACTTGCCGGAACAGGCTTTTGTCCGAAGGGCGGCTGACAGACAGGGAGATCCGCCCCGGTGATATCGGCCATTTCACCGGATGTAAGCTGATCAACGCGATGCGTGATCCGGAGGAAGATGCGTTGATTCCTGCAACGGAAATAACCTGAAATCAACTATTTTTGTTAAAAAATCCAGTCTATGAAATTCATGGTCATCGTATATTCTGTAATTTTTGCCTGCATTTCTGGAGTTTCAGGTTGTAAAAGTGAAAACAAGGAGTTGAAAAATGACGCCACGGAAATAGCCAATGTCATGTGCAAAAGCCTGGAAGCGATGAAAAATCTGAAATCTGCCGACCCGGCGGATTCCATCCGGATAAGGAAGTTACAGGCGGAGTATAAAAAAGTGGAGAACGAACTGACGATCCTTTACGGGAAATTCAGGAAAAAATATGAAGCAAAGTCGGCGACCAGGGAATTTACCGGTCAGTTTCGCAGGTACCTGAATGAATCGATGCTCGAATGTAAAAGTCTTTCAAAAGAAGACCGTGACAACTTTGAGAAGGGAATGAAGTAGTTATTACCTTACCAGTTTGATTTGCAGTTCTTTCAGTTGTTCTTCCTTGATGGCCGAAGGGGAATCTATCATCACATCGCGGCCGGAATTGTTCTTCGGGAAGGCGATGTAATCGCGAATGGAATCCCCGCCGCCAAAGATCGTTGACCACCGGTCAAAACCAAATGCGATGCCGCCATGGGGTGGTGCGCCATATTCAAATGCATTCATCAGGAATCCAAACTGGTCGGCTGCATCCTCATCAGAAAAGCCCAGCACGGAGAACATTTTTTTCTGCAGATCCTTGTTATGGATACGGATGGAGCCGCCGCCGATTTCCGTCCCATTGATGACCAGGTCGTATGCATTGGCGCGAACGGCAGCTGCATCGGTATCAAGCAATGGAACATCTTCAGGCTTGGGGGCTGTAAAGGGATGGTGTTTCGCATAGAAACGACGGGTTTCTTCGTCCCATTCGAGAAGCGGGAAATCAACCACCCATAAGGGTTTGAAATCACCACCCCGTAAAAGGTCCATGCGTTTCGCCATTTCCAGTCGCAGGGTTCCGAGGGCCGATCTTGTTTTTTCTTCTTTACCTGCAAGGATCAGGATCAGGTCGCCGGGGGCGGCATTGAATTTAGCCACGATGGCCAGCAAATCATCCGGGGTGTAAAATTTATCTACAGATGATTTTGCAACCCCGTCGGGGCCACATCTGACATAAACCAGCCCGGAGGCGCCAACCTGCGGTTTTTTCACGAAATCAGTGAGCTCATCCAGCTGTTTGCGCGAATAATCGCCACAACCCGTGGCATTTATTCCCACGACCAATTCTGCATCATCGAACACTTTGAAATTTTTTCCTTTCACCAGTTCAGTCAATTCGGTGAAAGTCATTCCGAAACGGATGTCAGGTTTGTCGGAGCCATAAAGTCTCATGGCTTCATCGTAGGATATCCTGGGAAACTCGCCCATATCGATGTTCAGAACCGATTTGAAAAGGTGTTTTGCAAGGCCTTCGAAGGTATTGAGGATATCCTCCTGGGTCACAAAAGCCATCTCGCAGTCGATCTGGGTGAATTCGGGCTGCCGGTCGGCACGCAGGTCTTCGTCGCGGAAGCACCGGACGATCTGGAAATAGCGGTCAAAACCTGCCACCATCAGCAGCTGCTTAAAGGTTTGGGGTGATTGCGGCAGGGCGTAAAACTGTCCGGGGTTCATGCGCGAGGGAACCACAAAGTCTCTTGCACCTTCGGGGGTCGATTTGATCATGTATGGTGTTTCAATCTCCAGAAATTGCTGGTTATTCAGGTAATTCCGGGTTTCAATGCCCATCCTGTGGCGCAACTCCAGGTTTTTCCGGTTCACGCTGCGCCGCAAATCGAGGTAACGGTATTTCATGCGCAACTCTTCACCGCCATCTGTGTTGTCTTCGATGGTGAACGGGGGGGTCTTTGATACATTCAGCACGGTTAGGCTGTCGACCAGTATCTCTATGTCGCCGGTTGGCAGTTTCATGTTCTTGTTGCTTCGCTCTGCCACCTTTCCTTTGGCGGAGATTACAAACTCACGCCCAAGTTTGCGGGCTTCCATGCACAGCGCGCTGTTTACTTCAAGATTGAAGACAAGCTGGGTTATTCCATAGCGGTCGCGCAGGTCGAGAAAGGTGAGCCCGCCCATGTCGCGAGAGCGCTGGAGCCAGCCGGAAAGCGTCACTTCAAGGCCCACTTGAGCCATGGTCAGTTCGCCGCAGGTGTGTGTTCGGAGCATAATAACAGAATTAATTACAAGTGTGCAAAGGTAGAAAGAAAGTCCTATTTTATTTACGATTTACGATTTACGATTTACGATTTACGATTTGCAAATGAAGTGGGGGGGGGGGGGCTTTAATTGCGGAAGTTTTCGGGATTGATTTCTGCCAGGGGACGGATAAAGTGGGATTTTTTGCAAATAGGGGCATGGTAATCAAGCTCTTTTTGATTTTCTGCAACGGACCATTCAGATTAGCATGGAAGTCGGATTTTCTGCAACACTGGAATGAGTTCTTGTGGAAAGCAGTTTTGAAACGCTTTTTCCCTGTTATAATTTTGAATTGCTTAAAAAACCTCCGGATGGACAATGGAGATCAATTTCAACATCAACCTAAAACAGAAAGACCATGAAAACAAGATTAGTTGCCTTCTCATTACTGGCCATGATCCTGCTGGCAGGAACGGCTCAAACTTCGGGACAGGGATTTTCAATCGGGGCAAAAGCCGGGGTGGGTTTTTCCTACCTTTCCAATTTCAAAGATTATGAAGATATGCTCAAACGGTCACCCAACATCATGGCTGATGGCGGTTTGACCGGTAATGCAGCCTTCACCAGCCTGGTTTCCCTTCAATTTGAACTGTTGTATGAGCAAAAGGGGGAAAAGCTGCAGACGACGTACCAGGGAATAACCACCAAAGTATCGTTGTTAATAAATTACATCACATTGCCCATCCTCGTGGAATTTGGCCACTCATTCGGGAATGTTAAAATCTTTGGCGGAATCGGACCATACATCGGATATGCGATTAATGGTAAAGTCGTTGCTCCCGGTTCAAATGATAAAATCGAGTTTGGAAAGGATAACTACAGGAGGTTTGATGCCGGAGGGTCAGCCGACCTGGGAGCCGGAATCAAAGCCGGGCCGGGTCATATTTTTCTTGACCTGAGATATAATTACGGATTGATGGATATCCAGCAGATGACAAACAAACCCGATGGTTATAAGTCGCTGTGCAACAGGAATTTTGTTGTTTCACTCGGATACCTGCTTCCGCTTGGAAAAAAGTAGGAGTCAAAACATAAATGCGCACCAGGATGATACCGTTTGATAAGATTCTGGAAAACCCGATCCACCTTGGCGAAGAGAGCCCGGAAACCATTGGCCGGATGCTGTTTAATGATCTGCCGGGCAGGAGTGAAGATGACCTGATCATCCTGAGCCATGTTGAGACGAAATATACAGAAGTGAGTTTGCGCAGGCTCAGGTTCATTGTCTCAGAACTCGTGGAGGATTTTTCCCGTCACGGAATCCTTTGCGGAGAAACCGTTGCATTGCTGAACTTTCCCGGGTGCAATGAGATGTATACCGCACTGTTTTTCCTGGCCCTGGCTACAAAAGGATGCAGGGTTTTCCTGCCCATGTTCTCAGAAACAACCGAATTCGGCCATTGGCTGGAAGTTGCCAGCGTTAAACATGTCATACTGCCGGTGGGAGAGGTGATGAGCCTTGAGGGACACGACAAAGAAAAGGATTGTGTAAATGTCATCAGCAGGATTGCTGAATCGCGGATGATTCCCTTGCTGGATACCTGTTCTGATTTCAATGCCATTGAAAATGTTGGCAGGGACCCGATCCCTGACCGGATGGTAACATCAGAAGTCCTGGCATCCCTGCAGCAGGTTTTGCCTTCAGATGAGGCCCTGGTCATCACGACTTCGGGAACAACAGGCCGGTCGAAACTGGTGGTTTATACCCATGAAGCGTACTGGCTGAATTGCAAGGCCTGGCAGCAGGCAGGATTTTATCATGAGGAGTTGCTTGGCGGGACCGGGTTCACGCCAATGTTTACCCATACCATGGGAGTCAGGGCTTTTCTAAATGCTTTGTGGACCGGCTCGCCGGTGTGCCTGATCATAACCGAATGGTTTACCCGTAAACCGGAAACGGTGCGCTACCTGCTGCTGAAAATGAAACCGGCTCATATTACCGGCGGACCTGCTGTTTACAATGCCTTCCTGGAACTTTACCGCATATACCCGGAACTTAAATCCGCCCTCGCACCCCATTTAAAAACACTGGTTTCGAGCGGTGCCGGTTTCAACCCTGCCACAGCGCGGGAGGTATTCGATGCAATCGGACTGCGGCTTCACAACGCTTTGGGTACTACGGAAACCCAGCAGGTGTTTTCAACATTGCCCGACAAACAAAGTGACCCCGGCGAGGGGCTGGTTCCCCTTGGAAATCCTCTGCCCGGGGTAACCGCTGGACTTGTCGCCTCCGATGCAGGGAAAGATTGTTACCAACTGTTTTTACGCGCTGTTTTTGGCCACAAATACTGCATCGGGGAGGAGATAAACCAGGAGTATTTTGATACGGGAGATATTGTCAAACTGACCGGGGACAACAGGCTGTTTTACGTCGGGCGTGCCGGGAGGGATTATTTCAAGGACAATTTCGGGGTGAAAATCCCGGTCGGGGCGCTGAAAGAGTATTATCGCGGATTGTTTCAACAGGTGCTTCATGCCGAATTTTTCCCGATGTCGAATTTCCCCGGGTTGTCTGCACTTCTTTTTGTGGCGGAGACAGGAGTGCCGGAAGGGATTGTCACCAATGCAACGGTGTTGAAAAAACATGCCGGCACCATCGAAGGAATGAACGACCGGTTGAAAGAGCAGATCGAGCCATTCGAATTTGACCACAGGCATATCTGCAGGATCGCAATCGTTAACGAGCCCCCGCCGCTTACACCAAAAGGCACGGTTTCCCTGAAGGAGATCCATACTCTTTACGGAACCTTGATAGAGAGACTCCAGGATTGCAGAAAGGATTCGGCCGGGATAGAGATTACAGAAAGTCATTACCAGTCGACAGACAAATATTCAAGGTATATCAGTCCCCAGATAGGCATGATGCTTTCTGCTTTAAAAATGAACCTTGTTTTCCACAAAGGGGAAAAAGATTCGTTATTCACCTATATCCATGGAAAAGAGACCCAAATCCTGGATCTTGCAGGAGGATATGGAACAAACCTGGTGGGCCATTCAAACTCACGCATCAGGGAGGCCATCACCGGTTTTTTGACGTCGGGAAGAGTTGCGATTAACAACCAGTTAAGCATTCCCTGTTACACGGGGTTGCTCGCTGAAAAACTGAGCCTGGCGGTCGGAGAGAAAACGGGAAAAAGTTTCAGGGTGCTGTTTGGCAACAGTGGTTCAGAAGCCGTGGAGATCGCCCTGCACCATGCCCTGTTTGAATGGAAAAAAAGGCTTGCCAGGCTGCGCGATTTTCAACTGCAGATGTTTGGAAGCCTCACTTACCTTGATGTTGCCGGGATATGGAATAAAAATGAGGAAATTATCCGTCAGGCCGGGGTCCGGACGATTGCCATTGCCGGCGCATTTCACGGGCATACGACCGGCGCCCGGAGCGCATTGGGAAACCTGAGGAAACGATCCTGCTTTTCCAACCTGGCTAAGGTTGAAGCCTGGTTTGTGGATGACCGGAGCGAGGACTGGCAACAGCGGATCGGGGAAATCCTTGACAGTTCCTTTATTCACCTGGAGAAGGTGGTACAAACCAACGGGCATGCAGTGGTTGAACGTGTTAAGGTCTGCACTGTCATTGCTGCCATGGCCGAACCGGTTATCGGCGAAGGAGGTGTGAGGAGTGTAAACCCGGAGGTTCTTGAATACCTTGCCGGTTTCGAATTCCCGATGATCTCTGATGAGATTCAATGCGGACTGGGACGTACCGGCCGGTTTCCTGCTTTTTCCAATGCAGATTATTATCTTTTCGGCAAAGCGCTTGGAGGAGGCGTTGAAAAAATTTCAGCCGTGCTGATAGAGAGCCGGCGGTTTCGGTTCGATTTCAGCGAAAATTATGTCAGCACCTTCGGAAACGGCGAGATGGCCGCCCTTGCTGCACTGACAACGCTGGAGATCATCGAAGCGGAGAAATTACCCGAAAAGGCGTTGCTTGCCGGAAATTACCTTGTCCGGGAAATTTCAAAAATCAGGGAGAAATATTCCCGGGTGATACTTGATGTCAGGGGGGAAGGGGTCATGCTGGGGGTCTCTTTCAACCCTTCCTGCGGGTCGGAAAACGTGATGCTGAGGGCGCTCTTCAACACCGAAAAAGCCGGATATTTCTTTGCTGCCTGGTTTTTTCACAAACACAGGATCAGGGTATTTCCCACGCTTTCAGCACCGGAGACTCTCCGGGTCGAGCCATCCGCCTTTCTCACCGAAAAAGAGGCAGACCGGTTTTGCCTGGCGCTTGAAGAGTTGTGCCAGATCCTCGTTGAAAAACGGTTGTATGACCTTTTTTCATTCCTGATGGATGATGACCCTTTCGACGACAACAAGGGAGCATTGCCGGAGATCGGGCGCTACCGGACAATCGTTGAGGATGCTTCGCCAGGCGCAGAGAAGGTGGCATTTATCGCCCATTTTGTGAATCCGGTAAATGAACTTCGCATGCTTGAACCCGATCTTTGCCGCGCATCAGACACCGGTCTGCGCATTCTCTTCAACCGCATGCAGTTGCTGATGGAGATGAAGCCCTTCCGGCTGATCGGGAACAACCTCTTTAACGGAAGGATCCATTTTTCCTTTTATGTGCTGCCGGTTGATTCTGCCGAACTGGAACACCTGCATAAGAGCGGGAAAACCAGGAGAGTCATCTCCAGGATACAGGAAACGGTTAACCTGGCTGCAAAAGAAGGAGCATCCGTGATCAGTCTTGGAGGCTATACTTCGATCCTGACCTGCAACGGGATGTCACTGGCCGAACCTGAGGGTTGCCGCATCATCACCGGGAATACACTTACTGCCGCTTCCGGGGTGACAAACCTCCGGAAATACCTGTTTGCCACTCCTGAATTTAAAAAGCCTGCCCGGATTGCGATTGTCGGTGCAACCGGCAATATCGGACAGGTGATTGCCGGAATACTATCCACACAGGAAGATATCTGTGCCGGATTGCTGCTGGTCGCCCGGTCGGAAAAACGGCTGGATGCCATCGCCAGTGAACTTGAAGCAGGAAAAGCACCCGGTATCAGCATTGAAACCACTACTGCATTGTCACGGTTAAAATCGGCCGACATCCTGATTTTATGCGCCAATACAAACGATCCACTGGTATATCCGCATCATATTTCACCGCTGAAACCGGTCCTTATTTCCGATCTGTCGGTGCCGTCAGCACTGGCAAAAGAGACGGCGTCGCTTCCCAATGTGATCATCATGCCCTTTGCAGCATACGTATGCATGCCGGAGGATCCGGGGGCGGTGATCAGCTCTTACTCGCCTGCGGGAACTGTTTTCTGCTGCGCCGCTGAAGCGATGCTGCTGGGGCTGGAACCATTCCCGCTCCCTTTGAAAGGGCACCTGCTTCCCGGGTCGATGAGAAAAGTAGCGGAGTTAGCCGAAAAACATGGGTTATTCAACCACCTTGGAAGCATAAAAAGTTATAAAGTAACCACCTGATAACAATCATGGTACCACGCTATAATTTCGGCCTGTCGCAGGAAGATCCTTTGACGGAGATCAGGGGGCTCGATCTCAGGGATGGGGACTCACTGCTCTGCATTGCCGGCGCGGGTGAGGTTCCGCTCAGCATCTCTGCATTGAAAAACGTGACCATTGTCGCCGTGGATTCTTCCGAAAACCAGTTGCGCATATGCCGGATCAAGCGGCAGGCGGCAATCCTTCTTGATTCCAAAGACGCTGCAGGCTTCCTGGGGTACACGGAAATGGTCAGTACCAGGCGGGAAAACCTCTTTTATAAAATGATCTTCCCTTCACTTTCAAAGGAAGACGCTGTTTTCTGGCGAAACAATATTCCGGTTATCAGCAACGGGCTGATCCATGAAGGGAAGTTTGAACGGTTTATTAAAAAAGCATCCCTGCCGGCGCTTGCCGTCATCGGCAGGAAAAATTTTTACCGGTTGTTCGAATGTGATACGGCCAGGGAACAGGAAGAGATATTCGACCGTTGTTTTGCGCGCCCCCTCCTGAAGATGATCTTTAAAACAGCATTTCATCCGCGTATTTATAAAAACAGGGGGATCGACGCGGTGGGGATGCAGCATCGCGGGGAGGATGGAAATATCGGAGACTTTTTTTTCGGTTGTTTTCGGAGTTTCTGCTGCAGTACGCCGGCCAGGGACAATTTTTTGCTGCAGTATGTTTTTTTCCGGCACTCCTTGTTCCCGGGGGCAATTCCGGAGTACCTGAAAGCCGAAAACCGTGAAGTCTTTCTGCGGAACAATCACCAGGTTTCGTTTGTCTCATCCCCGATGGAGGAGTTTCTATCTGCCGTGCAGCCGGGGCAATTCAATAAGATCCTGTTGTCAAACATCGGAGACTGGATGCCTAAGGAATCGATGGCAGGGATTTTCAGACAAATCCAGGAGAAAACCAGTCCCGGCAGTCAGGTGGTGCTGCGATACATTTACCTGGAACATGAGATTCCCGCGGCATCGTCATTTTTAAGACCCAATCATGCGCTTGGAGCAGAACTCATCAAAACTGACCGGTTTCCTTTTAGTTCAGTCATTCCCATCAAACACGTTCATCATGAGCAACTACCAGATCAGATCTCTTGATCAGGCCTGTAACAAGGTCATGCTGGAGATCCTCCGGGGTTCCCCGATCGAAACAGACCGGCTGACGATCTGTTTCGACCGCCAGCCGGATATCTTTGCGCTGGCCAGGTGTAAATATGATGACTTCTATTACGATGGGCTCTACGACGGAGAAACCCTGAAAGGATTCGGGATGGCCGGATATCACAGGGGGCTGGTGAACGGTGAACCTGCAGAACTCTTTTGCGCGAGGGACCTTTATATCCTGCCCGAATCCAGGGGCAGGGGGTTTGTGGCAAAAAGCACGGAAAATCACTTCAGGGAGCATCTTCACCGCGCTCCCGTGGGCTATGGGGTGATCATGCACGGAAACAGCGCAAGCCTCCGGTTTGTCGGGAGGAAACCCGAAAACAACCGGTATTCGCCGGGTTCCATGATCATAAACCAGCTGATGATCAACACCATTATGCTTGCCTGGCCTGTTCCCCAAAACAGCAAGTATGCTATCAGGCGTGCTCAAATGGACGACATCCCCGAAATCGTCAGGCTCCTGGTGGCTGAGCACAGGGATCGGTTATTCGGGCATATTTACACCGAGGCATCCTTCCCTGGGTATTTAATGCGGAACACCGGGTTATCCATCGGGGATTATTTTCTTGCCTTCGACAGGAGCGGAAAATGTTGCGGGGTTTGTGCCGCGTGGGATATGCACCAGATGAAACAGACCAGGATCCTGCGTTACGGCAGGGCATTTTTTCCTTCCCGGATCGCCTGGAAGGCCTTCACAGTTTTATTCAACCGCCCGTCGCTCCCTAAACCAGGGGGTCATTTCCGGGAGGTCACCATCACGGATTATGCAGCAAGGGATCGTGATCCGGAGGTGATGAACGCATTGTTAAGAGCTGTTTACCGGGAATACCGGCAACTTTGCTATCACTTCATGATCTGGGGAAGTTCGGCAGATGATCCGTTGTTGACGGCAGCCAGCGGGTTCATGAGGCAGGCTGTTCTTTCAAACATCATTTTGTTTTCGGCAAATGACAAATGGCTTGAGGATGGAGCGGTAAGAAACCATCTGCCTTATATAGATATTTCAGGTATTTAGCATTGATCTGACGGACACAGCATTGCATTTTTCAGTACAGCGTAACATTTATTAAAACGAAATAACATGATTCGCATGGATACCGTTCTCGTCACAGGTGCAACTTCCGGTATTGGATTTGTCATCGCAAATCTGCTTCACAAAAGCGGCTTTAAGGTTTTCGGAACAAGCCGGAATCCTGAAAAACACCGTCAAACCCTGCCGTTTGAACTTATAGAACTGGATATTACGTCTGAAACCTCCATTCAAAATTGCATTGACACGGTGTTATCCAAAACAGCCGCAATAAATGCACTGGTTAACAATGCCGGGATCGGCATTTGCGGCACTGCTGAAGAGACCTCGCTGGAACAAGCCTACCGGCAGGTTGAAACGAATTTTTGGGGAGCCGTTAAAATGACCAGGGCCATCCTTCCTGTGATGCGGCGCCAGGGTTTCGGTAAAATCATCACGATCGGATCGCTGGCAGGCCTTATCGGTGTTCCTTTACAAAGTTATTATTCGGCATCAAAACATGCCCTTGAAGGTTTTTTTAAATCGCTGAGAATTGAAGTTCGCCCGTTCAACATCCAGGTATCTTTAGTTGAACCGGGATTTTTCAAGACAAACCTGCACAATGCGTTTGAATATGCGGAACCCGCAATTGCCGGATATGACAGGATAAGAGAGAGGGCACTGCCGGTTTTTAACGATACCATTGAACGGGCAGAGGCTCCCGAACGGGTTGCATGCACCGTTATGAAAATACTGAATTCACCAAAAGCCGGGTTCGGTTACCCGGTCGGGAAACAGTCAAGGATAGCACCATTTTTGCAATTCCTGTGTTACAGGTTATATGAGTTAGGAACCAGGAGAAAATTCAGGTTGTGATATTCCATTACCTTTTGTGAAAAAGATCATTTTCGTTTTCAGTTTTGTCGTCTCTTTTTATTGCTGCTCAGGGCAGCAACCGGATACGATTGACTTATCAAGGCCGATTGATTTTTCAGCCCTCCTGAAAAAACACAGGAGAATTCCCGATAACAGCATTTACCTTGAATTGGCCGGGCATATGAATGTTGTCTCTGTAAATTATGAAAGGGTGTTTTTTCATGCACACGATTTTTATATTACAGGCAGAATTGGACTCGGATACACCCCTCCTGTCATCAACACCTTGTCGTTACCCATTCTGACGAATGGATTTTACCAGGTTTCCAACGTGTTTCTGATTGAACTGGGGTTCGGGGTCAACTTTACCTGGACTTTCTGGAATGGATATAACAGCGACGACGGACAGGTCTCAGGTTCAACCTGGCACGAAAGCGGGAGTTTTATCGATCTCCTCCTGACGGGATACGCAGGAATCAGGTTGCAGAAAAAGAAGGGGTTTTTGTTCCGGTTCGGTTTTACACCGGTTTATGAAATTACTGAATTTCCTGAAAACCGGACCTCATATATGCAACTTGGAACCAAAGATGCATTTGTGCCATGGGTGGGCATGAGTTTTGGATATAGTTTTTAAGAACAAATCTTGAAAGTTATAGAGCCGGGAGGTAATCTATTGATTACTTTTGTTTGAAATTTTATACACTGTCGTGAATCCTGGTACGAAACTATCTTTCCATGAAAATATTTTTTACTTTTTCCCTGGTACCGGTCTTTATATGCCTGTTTTCCTTCAACGGGTTTTCTCAATGGAGCACCAATCCCGCGGTCAACAATGTCATCTGCAACCTTTCGGGAGAGCAGGCCATTCCGAAAATCGCCACATGCGCCAACGGGGACACCTATGTTGGCTATTTTTCCAATGAAAGCGGAAACTATGATGTGAGGCTGCAACGGCTCGATGCACTGGGGAACATCCTGTGGGCTCCAAACGGAATCCTGATCAGTTCCAACCCCCAGGAGACCTGGCTCACCGACTGGGACATGACCTGTGATGCCGCAGACCATGCGATCCTTGCCTTCAACGACATCCGAACCGGGAATACCAACGTGGTGGCCTATCGCATCTCCCCTTCGGGAAATTTTGTATGGGGTGCCAACGGCATCCTGTTGTCGAACAGTTCGGCCTTCAACGTTTCACCAAAAGTAATCTCAACGGCAGCCGGTAACCTTGTTTTTGCCTGGTCGGCCGACAATGTCATCATCATGCAGAAAGTCAGTCCTTCCGGGACGCTCCTATGGGGCCCTGCAGGGATCACGCTATCATCGCCCAACACCCTGAACTGGCCCCAGCTCCTGCCGGTCGGGGCCGACGAGGTAATCCTGAAATACTTTGATGACAGCGGGCCGCCAAACGCTCCTACCCGCCACGTCCTCGCACAGCGTTACAGCTCCGCGGGAACCTCGGTCTGGAGCAGTGCTGCGGCTATCTCTCTTGCCGGCGGAATTTCGGCATGGACACAGATATTTCCGTTCATCAACGACGGAAGTGACGGTTTTTATATTGCCTGGCACGACGACCGCGACAACAACCAGCGCGCAAGCGTTTTTGTACAGCATGTAAGCGCTACGGGAGCGGTACTCTTTCCTGCCAACGGTGTGGAAGCCTCTACGGCCTCGAACATGAATCATTATTACCCCCAGCTTGCCCTGCCGCCCGGTTCAACCGATGTTTTCGTTTACTGGAATGAAATGAACGGGCTTCAAAGCCAGTGGGGAATTTTCGGGCAGAAGATCAATGCATCCGGTGCATTGCAATGGGGAGGAAGCGGCATGACCTTCATTCCGGTTTCCACCACGGATGTTTACCCTTATGAGGCCAGGAGCAGTCCGACCGACATGATCCTGGTTTATGAAGAGTACTCGAATGCCGTGGATGGCATGATCAGGGCCATGCGCATCTCTCCTTCAGGAGCCTTCGTATGGACCCCGGCGCAAAAGGATATCTGCACCGTCTCTTCTGAAAAGGTACATCCCGTGGTGAATGAATTCGCCAACAACCAGTGGATCGTTGCCTGGGAAGATAACCGCAACGGCAATTCCGACATCTATGCCCAGAATATCCAGCTGGATGGGAGTCTTGGCCCGGCTTTTTCAGGAACTATTTCGGGTACGGTAACCCTCAACGGAGGAACAGGCAATGTGACCCAGGTGGTCGTACAGGCCGGGACCTCGACCACCAGCCCCGACGCCACGGGGCATTATGCGATGACCGTTGTCAACGGAACGTATACCGTGACAGCCAGCCTGGCAGGGTACATCAGTACATCACAGTCAAACATTGTCGTGCAAACAAACCAGACCTCCACCGTGAATCTTACGCTGATCCCGGTTCCATCGGGATTTATCCAGGGGACAGTCTCTCTTGTCGGCGGATTCGGGATCATGACCCAGGTCCTGATCAGCGCAGGAACCAATACCACCCATCCCGACCAGTTCGGACATTATTCGCTGCAGGTTTCACCGGGAACCTATGGTGTGATCGCCTCCCTGGCAGCCTATATCCCCGACACCGTGTTCAATGTTTCGGTCGCAAATCAGCAGACGGTGAACGGGATCAATTTTTCACTCGTTCTTGCACCGACCAATGGCCTGATGACCGGGACTGTAACTCTGAACGGGGGGACCGGAAATGTAACCCAGGTCGTTGTCAGCGCAGGGGGCGGGGTGGCCACCACCAATCCCAACGCCAGCGGTTTTTACACACTTGACCTTGCGGCCGGCAACTATGACGTTACCGCCAGCCTCAGCGGCTATGCCACCCAGATGCTGATCGGCGTCCCGGTAGTTGTGAACCAGACGACCCCCAATGTGAACTTCACCCTGGTTCCGGCAGCAAATTCAGGAAACATCCAGGGCCATATCACCATCACCGGTGCACCTGCTGAACTTACCCTTGCCAGCGTTTCCGCAGGGAGCTATTCCATGCATCCCGATGCTTCCGGCAATTACAACCTCGTGGTTCCGGCAGGAAGCTATTCCGTTACAGCCACCCACCCCTACACAACGACACAAACCATCAGCAATGTGGTTGTCATGTCGGGCCAGCCCACAACCGGGATTGACTTCCTGCTTACTGTCAACAGGGCCGACCTAGTCTGCAAGGCCGTGGATGGCATGCTGGGTTTGCTGAACAATGTGGATGTGGTGATCCAGGGTCCTGAAGGACCATACACCGGCACCATCCTGACCGATTCTCTTGTTTTCCCGCATGTTCCCTATGGAACCTACCATGGTTCAGCCACCTTCCTCGGGATATATCCTGCATTTGCCGACACCATCGTTTCGGCCGGCAATCATCACATGCAGTTTGATTATTATATTACCGGCCTTCCGGGAGAAAAAATGAGGACAAACCTGCAGGTTAACCCAAACCCTGCCGGGCAAAACAGTGAAGTGTGTTTTACGTTGCCGGCTGCCGGAAAATGGATCCTTGAGCTGACCGATCTCCGGGGTATTGGCATTGCACGATCATGCAAACAGTTGAATGCCGGAAATTACCGTCTTCCGCTTACTGAAATTACCGGGAACAGTCAAATACCTGCCGGGGTGTACCTAATCCGGCTGACCGGGCCGCAGGGGTTGTCATCGGTTTGTAAAATGACTTACACCCCACAGTAGTTATAACAAAAAACAGCGGGAGACTTTTGTGAACAGGGAACCTTGCGGTCTATCAAAATGGTGAAACGCACACTCGCATTTTTCATTCCGTTGATGATGTTTTTTTTCCCGTCCGGTGAGGCTGTGGCGCAGCAATTTAATCCTGAAGTCACTCCCGCCGATTCGTTAAAAAAATTCGATCGCCCGCATGGCGACAGCATCATCCAGTTTAACCAGTTCGGTTCGTTTGGTTTGTTTTCAAACGGGATATCCGCAAGTGTGCGGACGGATAAATACACGGTGGCTCCGAGGTACAATTACCGGAATTTCGATGGTTACCGGGTTCACAGCAACGAATATTCGCACACCCTGAACCTGATGCTGGAAACGACCCCATCGGTCAATACCACCCTTCAGATCACCGGGAATTATTTTACCGGGGCTGACAAACGCCCGGGATCACTTACAAAAAGTGAATTCGGGCAGGACCCTTTCCAGGCCGACCCGCGTGCGGTGAATCGCGATGAAAAGAGGGTTGCCACCAGGGAAAACCTGGATATAAACTATAGTACGGCGTTTGGTAAATCATTGAATCAAAAGATCGAAATTTCAGGCAACGGGGTGATCGAATATTTTGAGCGTTCAACAAGGGAGTACAAAATTACCACCCGGTATATCATGGGAGTTGCTGCAAGGTACATTTATACCGGATGGTTCTGGCACAGGAAAAGTGAATTTACAGTGGGGGGAGGGCTTCTCCACCAGCCTGAAAGAAAAGAGGAGTATGAAAATTTCAGCGGGCAAAAAAGCGACTGGCTGGAACAGATAGAGACCGAAAAGACCAGCACTGCATCATGCTATCTCTCGGAGAATTTCGAAGTGGTTCAAAGAAAATTGTTTGCCCTGGTCACAGGGAGATACAATCATGTGATTTACAGTGTGGCTGAACAGATGTCGCCATCTCTTTCAGATACAAAACGATATGATGCTCTTACTCCCGAGCTGGCGTTGAATTACATCGTCATCCCGGCGCTCACCCTGTTCGCATCCTATGAGGTTAACTTCAGAAATCCGACCGATAAGGAGCTGGAGAGCCCCAATCCGGCATCCTTGTATAACAGGGAACTCATGCCTCAAACCTCGGCAATCGTAAAAGCCGGGTTTAAGACCAACTTCTCGAAAAAAGGCACTGCTTTGTTTTTTAAATCGCTTTATTGCAAGGCATATTTTTTCAGTACCAAAATTGACAAGGAAATTGTTCCCTATGAAATTTTCGGGGACGAATATTTCCGGAATGCAACCAGGACCACCCGGTATGGAGTTGTGCTGGAAAGCCGGATGGAACTTTATAAAGAGCTCTTTTTCTCAGTTGATTACGCCTATGCTCATTATATTTACAATGCCTACACCGCCAATTCATGGGAAACCGACTCCACCGGGAATATTGTGAACATCTACCGGGATTTCGCCGGGAAAAGCGAACCGAATATTCCCCGGAATAAACTGGGACTGTCGTTGTACTATAAACACCCGGTCGGAAAAAAAACGGGTATCTTTGTAAAGGCAAGTTACCAGTATCTCAGCGGTCTTTGGGTTGATGATGGAAATACCGGTCAAACCGGGTCATACAGCCTGGTGAATGCTGTGCTGGGGTTTGATATAAAACTGAAACATTTTATCATTTCGGCTTCAGGCGGGGTCAACAACCTGTTTGACCAGGTATATGCCGGCTATGCAAACATCAACTCGGCAGATAAACGGTTTTATAATGCGGGTGCCCCAAGGAATTTTCCTGGTTCGGTCAATATCGGATATGTGTTTTAACAGGATCAATAAAAAACAGTTCATGTCAGTCAGAAAAGGATATTTATTGTTAATCATTCTATTTACGCTCAACGAGTTGCCGGCGCAGGTTCCTGTCGCGGAAAGCATCCCGTTGAAGATCGGGAAAAACTACAGGATTTATCCTGGCAATGTGTCTCAAACTGAGGTGTTTCTCGTTAAAAGCCCCCTGGATCAGAACATCCTTTTCGCCGCATGCAATACGATTAATTTCCTGCCCTTCTTTATCAGCGAGGGAATCTTTTCGACCACCAACGGGGGGGCTACCTGGCAGGGAAATGACACCTGCACGGGTGAATGGATTGATTTTCATGGCGGGGATCCGGGGATTGTTATTGACAAAAATGGCACATTCATCCTTACCAGGATGGGCAGGCTACCGTTTGTCGGGTTGTATTCCCACTATTCATACGATCATGGTAAAACCTGGTCATCGCAAAAGGTAATCTCTTCCGACGACCTGGAGCGGGCATCGTTGACAACGGATGCTATAGCTGCAAGTTCATTCTCCGGGAGAACCTATGCCGCGTGGGTAAAATTCGCACTTCCGTATCCACTGATGTTTTCTTACAGCGACAATGGCGCCCAGTCGTGGACGGCACCAAAACAGGTAAATAATCCCTCAAACAGGTGTGCGGGGGGTGACCTGGCCCTTGGACCGAACGGGGAAGTTTATCTTTGCTGGGCAGGGGTGACCGACAGTTCCCCCTTCAAGGAGATCATGGTTGGATTTGCCTCGTCGGCAAACGGGGGCGGCGACTGGCATATAACCGAAAACGCCTTCAGCGTGAACGGGATAACCGGCATCCTGGCCGGAAAAAATAATATCAGGGTCAACGGGTTACCAAGCGTTGCTGTTGATACTACCAACGGACCCCGCCGGGGATGGATCTACATTGTGACCGGGCAGAAGAACCTGGCACCCGCCGGGAGCGATCCCGACATTATACTTTACCGTTCCACGGATGGCGGATTGACCTGGTCAGGGGGGATCAGGGTCAACCAGGATGCCATGAACAATGGGAAAACACAGTATTTTCCCAATATCCATATCGATAAGTTTGGGGCTGTAGACATTATTTTTTACGATGACCGGACGACTACCAATGATTCAACGGGCGTTTTCCTGGCCCGGTCGCCCGATGGCGGCACAACCTGGAAGGAGTATGAAATCAGCGACCACCATTTCGCGCCGGCTCCCATCGGGGGGTTGGGGCAGGGCTACCAGGGCGATGTCATCGATCTCACTTCCACGGATTCAAAAATATGGACGGTTTGGATGGATAATTCCAGCGGCATATACCAGATATGGACCGTTCCGATTGATTTTTCAAGCCTCGAAGGGGTTGATGAGAAGGGGGGCCTCCCCGTTTCGGGCGGATTGACCGGCAATTATCCCAACCCGTTTCATGAACAGACCAGGATCACCTACAGGGTTGCATCCCAGGGGTTTGTTTCGTTAAAAGTGTTTGATCTCTTCGGGGTTCAAATCGCTGAACCCGTGAAAGAGATCAAATCACCGGGAAATTATGAAGTCGTTTTTCCACCTGATGATCAGGCAGTCGGCGCGCAACTGACCGGCGGTATCTATTTTTACCGTTTGATGACCGGCGACCGGGTGGAAACAGGAAAGATGATCTGCCGGCATTAGCAGGGGCCGCGAAGGCTTTGTTGATTTTCCGGAAAACAAATTCGTCAAAATCCAGAATTTATCCGTATCTTGGAGGAATACCATTATTTTTTATGGGGTTTTATAAACATTCTTATAATGAAAAAAGACACATTGGAATACAGGATGATGCAGGAACATAACCGGTTAAAAATCCCCGATTCAAAACTACTCACCGGATCACTGGCAGGAAAATACCCGGTGATCCTTGATGGTGGCAGAACAACTATATATATATCGGATAAAAGCAAGGAGGCGGAGACAAGAACAAATTATGAACTGCGCATGAACAACAGGCTCCTGGTCTATTCGAAGAAAAGCTGAGTTGATATAAAAAAAAGAGCCCGGGTTGCCGGGCTCTTTTTTGATCTGATCCATTGCAAAAAAACTATTTTTTTGGAGCTTTTTTGGCAGGAGCTTGTTTAACAGCCTTAGCTGGTTTAGCTGGTTTAATCAGGTGTTTCTTAATTGAATCCTGATGAGCAAGTGAATCAGCTACAACTTTCTGAGCTGCCTGAACCTTTGCAATTGAATCGGCTACACGCTGTTGCTGAGCCTGGATCATTGCCATGGAATCAGCTACCCTGGTGGAGTCGGCAATTCTTTTTGCTTCTTTTTCTTTTGCGCTGGGTCCACATGAGGTCATGAAAGCTACAGCGGCGATCACTAAAATTGTTGCAAGTTTTTTCATTGTCTATTGATTTTTTAAAATTCGAGTGCAAAGGTAATAACATAAAACAATTAAAATCAACTTTTAACGAATTATTTCTTCAAAATTTGAAAATAATTTAGTTACAACCTCTTCAAAGATATGCTGCCTGCCATTCTTCCTTTTTACATTTATGGTAACCCGGTTGTTAAATAAAAGTTAATACTGCAACAGGAGAAAAATATTTTGTGGCTGTCGCAGTTTGATCAACTGCATGGAAATTCAAATAGCTGAAAAAACATACGATAAACAATCTAGCTGCTATGAAAAACATTCGCCCGGTTACGACAAATGATGCATTTGACAACAGGAGGGAGATGTCAAACCATCAGAATAAGGTTTCAAAGTTAAAACTCTCCACAGGTTCAGTGGTTGACAAGTACCCTGTTGTCCTCGACGGTGGCAGAACCATTATATACATCACCGACAAAAGCAGGGAAACAGAGATCAGGGCGCAATATGCCCTGCGAAAGTGAGAGCATCAGGCTGATTGCGCCTGCCTGACGGGTCAGAATTGCTGCGATGATGAATGTCACCGGGTAAAAAGCAATGAAATCTTGGCGATATTCAAAATTAACCTGCAACACTCAATTATTATCCGTATCTTGCTGAAATAGATGAATTTTAAACAAGTCAGCAATGAAAAAAGATACGTTGGAGTACAGAATGATGCAGGAGCGGCAACGGTTAAAAGTACCCGATTCAAAGCTATTATCGGGTTCCACCAAGGATAAATATCCCGTAGTCCTTGATGGTGGCAGAACAATTATATTTATTGATGATAAGAGCAAGGAGGCTGAAACAAGAAAAAGGTATGATGCTCGATTGGGCAACGGACTTGTGACCTCTTTAAATAAACCCAAAACATAAGTGCATTGGAAGGCTTGAGACGGGAGTATTTCCTTCCATTGGCCGGAACCAACCCGGGTGTAACGCGGTTGCAACCCGGGAGCACTTGCCTTCAAAATGCCGTGAATAAGGGGGGGAAAAGCCGGGAAAAAGCCGGAGACCAGGTTTACCTATTAATCGCTCCATAAAAGATTGTTAACCAAAAACGGCCGCATGTGATTATTTGACCGGTTTTGTCCAGGCTGGTATTCTTACAATTAAAACAAAGTTTCTGCCGGTGACCCAACCCCGGTAGCCCGTGGCAATACACCTTCAGTACATTCTTTTCTTCACGCCGGCTTTCGATAGCCGGTAAACGACCTGGCCTGCGGTATGTGTTTTCCCGTTTCAGCGCTGCGCGTGATATATTTGGAGCGGATATCGCGTTCGGAGAGGGATTTTTTATCCATTACCAGGATCGTGCGGTAAAAGGGGCAAAGCTATCGAAATTTAGCCAATCATACAGTCTTGAAGTCATTTTGTTGTAAGTTTGGGAGAAGCGATCACACTGACCAGTCTTCACCGGCGCAACCTGACCAGCATACCCGAAAATATGATTCATAAGGACAAGGAAGTTGTCTTAAGGCACTGTCGTTGTTATATTTATAACACAAATTAATATTACTAAATACTTGACATCACCATTCGGATAGCGTATATTTGCCGCATTAAGGTATATGCGTACCTTAATGTATAAACATTTCATGAAATTATTTTAACAAAACATCGTCAGCGTTCAATATTGGTAATCAGTTGGTTGAAAAATTGTCATGGAGAAAGGAATGCCAATTCCCTTTTGAACGAGGCTTAAGAAAACAGGAGGAATAAGATGAATATAGAAATTACCAATTCAGGAAAATCATACAGTTGCAGGTTAAACTCACAGGTATGGAGGACCAACCGTTTGTCATTAATGGCCGTCTTATTCATGTTCTTTTTTTTAACTATAAAATCGGAAGCCCAGGTCTGTTGCCCCGATTTCAGGTTGCAGGATGCTGTTGAAATTTGCCCCACCGCCCAGGCCTGCACTGCAGGTCAGGGCAATCAGGCGAATCCACTGGTCGCCTGCAAATTGAGCGTTCATACCTATACTGTTTTTCCCAACCTTTTGGGGTACACGTATACCTGGACAATAACAGGAGGTACCCCGGTAAGTTCTGCAGGTAATCCTCTTGCGATCTCCTGGGGGGCTGGTGCAACCGGGTATATTACAGTTGTGATCAATGGCGGAACAGGTTGCCATGATTCAATCACACAGTCAATCTGTATCGTTGACGGGCCCAGGGCGAATTTTAGCGCAGTTCCAAACCCTGTGTGTGCGGGTGCCCATGTACATTTTACGAATACCTCCGCCGGTGGCAGTGATTATTTATGGGATTTTGGCGATGGAACAACCTCTGACCAGGCAAACCCGCCTGATCATATTTTCCCCGGACCAGGATTTTATACGGTTATTCTTACGGCAACCGATAAAGGGCCTCATCTTGCGCAACTGCCCATCCCCTGCGGTTGTTCGGATACAGCTTCTGTAATTGTTCATGTTCTGGCCGGGGTGGGACCAAAAATTGAAACAACCTGCTGTTTTGGCACGAGATGCCCCGGAGATACCTCCTCTTTTTGCACCGCCCAGGTTTGCAGTACCTATAACTGGAGTGTGGCAGGGGGGGTAATTTTTGCCGGAGCCGGTACCTCCTGTATTAAAGTTAAGTGGAATGCGGTATATACGGTTCCAACCACAGTCTCCCTGGCTGTGCCGGGTTGTCCCGGTATTACATGCGCAGGTACAACAACGATCCAGGTGCCTGTCCTGTATCCGAATCTCCCGGTCACCGGCCCAACGCCATTGTGTGTCGGGGCTGGCGGCAGCTATTTTCTTCCTTCCATGCCGGGCACCTATTATACATGGACTACAACAGCGCCGGTCGGAACATACACATTTAATGAAGCTGACCGGAATGTTGCAAGTGTAAATATAACCTTCAACGGTGCCGGAACGTTCCAGATCGTTTGCAATTATAACAATCCATTGGCCGGTTGCAGCGGAACCAGCTCTTTTACAGTAACCATCCTGCCTGTATTCTCAATCTCAGGGCCTGAAAAGGTATGTCCCGGTTCAACAGAGAATTATATTGGCAGCGGATCTGCATCATGGTCGGTTACCGGGCCTGGTGTGCCAACCATTGCCCCGGTATCCGGCAATCCGACTGCCATTACATGGAACACACCGGGTTTATACACGATTACGGCCACACCACCTCCAGGTTCTTTTTGTAATGTGAATGCCATAAAGGCCGTCAGGGTGGTTGCCATCCCGGTTTTGGGCCCGATTACAGGCCCGACAATGGTTTGCCCGGGTTCAAAACAAGCCTACACCATTACCTCCAATACAGCCGGCGTCCCGTTTTCCTGGTCTGTATCAGCAGGTGGAACGGTTCAGACGCAGTTTGCCGCTGACCAGAGCCAGGCCATCATCATGTTGACTGGTACCGGGCCCTGGACCATCACTGTGGTTCAGCGGATCGAGATCAGTCCTGCCGTTTTCTGCTCCTCATTGCCGCAGACCCTGGTTGTGAATGCTTACGGGCCTTCTGTTGTTACAGGTTCGTCGCCTGTATGTATTGATGATGAAACCGGCTTTTCTGCCACGGGTGCCGGCCGGATAACCTGGACCATTACCCCGCCTACCAGTGGTACAATCACTGCAGGACAGGGTTCGGGCGCTGTGAGTATCCGCTGGCACGGACCTGGTTCCATTGCCACAGTGACTGCAACAAGTTGTGGCGGATCAGGTTCAATCTCTGTTACGATTTTAAATTCACCTGCAAAACCCGTCATATCCGCCAGTAACGGATTATTTACCTATTGCCTGCCCAATCTGCCACCGGCAGGTTACAAGCTGGGTGTCCCCGCCGGGTATCCGACTTACCAGTGGTATGGTCCGGGCGGCATCATCAGCGGAGCTACCAGCCGCTTTTATACCCCCCCTCCATTTCCGGCGGTTGACGGGTCGTATGTTTATACAGTGGTCGTATCAAACGGGCAATGTTCTGTATCTTCCAATTGCCAGGTCCTCATCGGAAACTGCGGAGGAGGAGGTACCCCACCAAATCCGGTTAATTGTGCCATCGATTTTACCATTAACCCGAATCCTGTGTGTGCAGGAGAAGATGCGACTTTTACTGCAATACAAGTGCTGCCTAACATAACTGACCCGGGGTTCTATTACCAATGGTCGTTTGGTGATGGTTCCACTTCATTCAGGTCACCAACGAAACATTCATTCGGGCTTGCAGGAATTTACAATGTTACATTGACGGCCACACTTGGAACCTGTGTTGCAACCAAAGTGATCCCGGTTATTGTTGAACCCACGCCAAATTGCCCGATCACAGTTAATGATACGATGTTCTGCCCCGGAAGTTTTTCGGCATTTACCGGTTGTCCCGGAATGGCTTCTTACCAATGGTATAAAGACGGAACCCCGGTCAGCGGGGCAAACAGCAGTGTTTATAATGCAAATCATTATGGTAATTACTGGTCGGTAGTTACAAATCTTTTTGGATGTACAAACAAATCGAATGAGATCTTCATCTACGAAAAAGCATCACCGGCGGCAATAATTACAGGTGAAGGCAATATTTGTGCAACTGCGTGCGGCCTTGCGACATTCCAGCTTTCGTCGTTCTTTGACAGTAGATATTCGTACAACTGGTCAAGTGTCCCGGCCGGGGCGCTCTTTTCACCGAACAACAGCCACCTGGGTTATATCACAAATGCCAGCCTTACCCTGCCATGCAGCCTGCCATATACCGCCATGTTCATTGTTAAGGTTACCGACACTGTCAGCGGCTGTGAGAACTTTGATACACTTTGTGTGACATTTAACGAATCACCATCGTTGAGTGTGCCACTCTATAGCGGATGCGAAGGGCCGGCAGCAACATTAATTCCAATGCCAAATAATCCGGCGAAATATCATTATCAATGGAGCAACGGAAAGACTACCCCGGTCATTACAGTATCTGCGGCCGGAAATTACGGTTTAATCATCACCGATAAAATATCAGGATGCACGGCATCCATGCCTGCTGCAACGATTTTTCCACTGCCGGACCTAAGCCTGTTCCCTCGGGGGTGTGACACGATATGCGACACAGCTACGTTTCATTTTTATATTCCATTGCCGCTTAATGCATCACCCCCCTTTGACACCTATGCCAGTGCTTATCCTTTCATTAAATGGATTGACAACGGAAACTATTCCACACCGGTAGGATTGGGACAAACCCTGTCCTTTATACCAGGCAGTCCCGGGAATCATCAGATTTCGGTTGTTGTGGAAACTGCCCATGCCTGCCGGGACACCGCCGGTGTTTATTGTTTGAATGTAAAGCACTGTGAACCAGTTCCCGGAATGGATTTCGGCGATGCACCTGACAACCTGGAAACCCTGATGGACTACCCCACATTACTTGCCAGCAATGGTGCACGGCACATCATCGTACCTGGTGTTTACCTGGGTTCGAAAGTGGATCCGGAACCCGACGGACAGCCCGGTGTTGGCGCAAACTGCGACGACAACGATTGTGTCTATCCTTCCCTTGGTGATGATGAAGATGGTGTTACCATGCCGGCAACGGTGATGATCGGGGCGACAGTTCACATCGTTGTCCAGGCCTCGGTTGCCGGGTATCTTGACGCGTGGATCGATTACAATGTTGACGGAGATTGGGCTGATGCCGGGGAACATGTCTTTAACACGCTCCCATTGACCGCCGGTCCCAACCCGCTTACTTTCGTGGTACCAACCGGATCGGCCGTTGGTCAATCCTATGCCCGCTTCAGGTTCCGGCTGGCCAGTACCGCACTTTCCTATGATGGTCTTGCAACCAGTGGCGAAGTAGAAGATTATCCTGTATATATTGATAGTTGCACAGGTTGCCATGGGCTTGACTTTGGTGATGCCCCTGATAATACACCGATCGGTTATCACTATCCCACCTTGCTTTCCAGCAACGGAGCACGTCATATAATCGATCCCGGTATTCACCTGGGAGCACTGATCGATGCCGAACCAGATGGTCAGCCAAACGCTACGGCAACGGGTGATGACACGGCAGGCCTTGCCGATGAGGATGGTGTACAGTTTGTCGGAACCATGTTTGTCGGACAACTTGCCCATGTTAAGGTAACTGCTTCAGTACCCGGGTTTCTCAATGCCTGGATGGATTTCAGTAAAGATGGAGACTGGGCGGATGCCGGAGAACAGATCTTTACCAACCAGCCATTGGTTGCCGGGATAAACAACCTTTCCTTTATGATTCCGATGACTGCACAATATGGGTTTACCCGGGCAAGATTCAGGTATAATACCGTTGGAGGTTTGAACTATTTCGGTCTTGCACTTGATGGTGAAGTTGAAGACTACCGGGCTCTTGAGTGTCCTTACTGGGTTACTACCTATACCCCGATCGATCAAAGTATCACTCTTCCGGGCAACCTGGGAAATATTACTCCCGGCGATATAATCGGGGTATTCTATCATGACGACAACGGAGTACTGGCATGTGGCGGAATGACGGAGTACACCGGTACCGGTAACCAGATTTTGATTGCACACGGGGACAACCCGGCGACTCCCGTCAAAGACGGTTTTGCCGTCAATGAGGTCTTTGACTGGAGGTTATGTTCTGAGGTCGCCGGTTATGTAGACCCGCTTTATGTCACCTATGATCTTACATATCCCAATTATAACGGGGTATTTACGCCAAATGGCGTTTCAGCCCTGACCAGTATTACCGGGTTACTCGTCACCGCAACAGCTGCGCCCGGTGCGATCTGCAGCGGGGAGGAGGTTCAGCTTCATGCAGAAGCCGGCGGTACAAATGGAGTAGTTTATTCCTGGTCTTCCATACCGCAGGGCTTTACCTCTGTCTTGCAGAACCCTGTTGATCATCCGGCGGTTAATACCACCTATTATGTTGATGCATTCGACGGGGTGTTCCATGCACATACCAGTGTTCCGGTCACTGTTACACAGGTTAACCCGATAGCGGTAATACTTCCACTTCAGAATATCACCATACCTTCCGGTCAAAGTAATTGTTATAATGCGATCCAGTCAATTTCAGCAGCGGGCGATGGTACATCGTTCATTGTTCAGAGTGGCGGAAGCGTAAATATGATAGCCGGTCAGAAAATCAACCTCCTCGCAGGAACCAGGGGAAACAACGGTTCATACCTGCACGCTGTTATCAGTACCGCATATTGCTGCAATGTCATACCCCAGGCACCGGCCATCCTGAACGGGGTTACGGGAATCCAAGCCGATGGCAACAAACCATTCTTCAAAGTGTATCCCAACCCAACCACCGGAACTTTCACCCTGGAACTGAATGGTGTTTCAGAATCGTCAAAGGTTTCAGTGGAGATTTACGGGATTCTCGGTGAGAAAATCATGAAAACTGAAATGGGCGGTTCAACACAACATGTGTTTGACCTTTCCGAGAGGCAACAGGGTATCTACCTGATCCGTGTAATAAACGGAGAAGAGATGGGCATGACAAAGATCATCAGGCAATAAGTACAATGGTTATTTACGATTGCTGCCGATAATTTTAAGGGCGGGACAATAATTAAAAATGGTCGAGGCTGTTTCAGATTGCTGAAACAGCCTCGACTGATATCTGCAAACGTAAACAGTGACCATCCGGTTGCCACGGCCGGAGCAGATTTTGAATCCCCGCGGGCGCATTCCCCGCGGTTTTACCCATTACCAGAAGCTGTCTTTTTACGGTGTTTTCTTGCGTTTAGCCCATTAGTTATTAACTGGTCCAAACCCAGAATGTCCTTTGCCTCTTTGATGCAATGTTCTATAAAAAATCTCTCATCTTGTATATAGGGCTTGGTGAAGAAGTAGCTATGAAAACACAAAAAATGATTCGACTAACTCATCAACCAATGCGCCCCAGAGGCGTTACCTTGGCAGCCTGAGAAAACATTACCACCTGTGAGCCCCAACGGGGCGAAATGAAAACATTTTTAATGTAGCGAATGACAGATGTCGCAGCTCCGCTGCTTTAAATCAATCCTTCCATTTATCCCTACAAAGATCAGGCAACTATGTTGCCAAACACATATATTTTAATATTCAGATGGTTGCTTCTTTTTCACCAGCCCCTATCTATGCTAACGCTTCGGGAGTGTATTGCTCAAGGTTGGCATTGGTGAAGGAATACTTTATAAGGAGCCTGCTTTTCGATGACTTAATGATACAATAATTTTTTGAAACAGCAGTGTTATCAAGCCTTTTATTTAGTCTGTCAAAGCAGAATTAAGAGTTGTTATAGTGCGTTATTTTTCCCATTCTTTCCATTCGCAAACATTTCTAAACCCTGTCCATGCATTTTGTGTTTTCAAGTGGAATGTATCGCTGCTAATAATTCTTTCCATGCTATCTACCCAGCCACCACCTGCACAAATTTCATTTTCTGATGTCCATTCGCTTACATTTCCTGTCAGGTTACTGATTGGTGATGCTTTTTCATAAGCATAAACCGGTGCTGTTGGAAAGTTTAAAAGAGTATCGTGATTGCACGGAACGATGTTTATTTGACAATCTGCCCAACTTGTCTTACAATAATCGCATTTTCGGTTTTTATGTTTTTTGTAATAGGCATTGTCTATTGAATCTGCATAGGTTTTAATGTAACGCCATTCTTTTAAGGAGGGCAACCTGTAATTTGGATAAAATCTAAAATTGGAGTCAGGTTCATAAAACAGATAGTTTCCACTCAGATATTTTTCGATAGTAAAATAATTATTCCTATTCTGGTAAGGGTGCATTTGAATTTTATTGTGTTTTATCAAAATCATTTCAAATACTCTGTCAGAACGCCACTTTGAATATTCCAAAGCTTGTTTCCGGGTCACACCAACGACAGGATAATCTCTGTAGGCCGGATGTCTGAAATAATATTGAGAGAATGGGATTGCGGTAACAATTTTAGTTTTCTTATTTAATTTGACTTCTTTTGCCCAATTTAAGCATGGATAGATTTCATTCCACACATTTGTGTCAGGTAACGAAGATTTATATTCTTCGGAATTTGCTCCAAATACAAATTTGACCCAATAAATATATTCATCCCAGGCCTCATTTGATATTTCATTTTTGTCACAGAAAAAATTCGCTCCGATTTTAACGGTTCCCGGCAATTTGCCATCCAGATGATAATTTTTGTCACTTGTCCGATAATCAGAGGTATATGAAGAAAAAATAAGCAGTAGAATCAGAACAGCAAACAGGCGCTTTCTGAAATGTTTGCTAATTATGCTGGCGGGTTGTCTCATTGGTTTTTATATTGAACTAACGACAATCAAATCAATTGGTACAGGGTGGCATTCCTTTTCGAATTGTTCATATGCGGGTACATCCGCATCCCCAGGTGAGGAATATGGATCGGTTAATTCTTCAGCCAGAAAATCATCAAAGCAAAGGTAATGATTCCATGAAAGATCAACTTTAACAATCAACAATTCCTGATAAATCTCATCTTCTCTGATCCTTAATCTACGGCAGCAGATTAGTACATGTTACCCCTTTAGCAGTATTTTATGATATTTTTAATAAAGAAAAGGGTTGTTTGTTAATATATTACTGCTTTGGCGGTAGATGGCTGCCAATAGTTTGTATAATAGAAAATGCGCAATTTTACCGCTATAAAGGTGAAACATGGAACAGGCTCAGGAATTGGCACAAATAATAAGGATGCATAGAAAAGCTGCCAAATTAAATCGTGTGCAAATGGCGGAACTTGCAGGGGTGGAAAGAAAGTAATCTTTGATATTGAGATGGGGTAGGATTCTATACAAATTAAAAATGTTTTCATTTCGCCCCGCCGGGGCTCACAGGTGGTACTTTTTTCTCAGGCTAACAAGATAACGCCCCTCCGGGGCGCATTGGTTGATGAGTTCGTCGAATCATTTTTTGTGTTTTCATAGTTACTTTTTCACCAAGCCCTAAGTAAGGGGAATGAGTTGTTGAGAAGGGGGCCGATACGAAACATTACAACGATTGCATGTTGTTGAACAGGTGGATTGATTCGCCGGAGTTTCTGAAACCCGGGGTACCTGGAATTCAATGGATACCAGGTTTGGTCCGGCATCGGTGCAGGCAATTTGATATATCAGACATCGAACCATCTATCATTGAAATTTTATTTACTTTTACTCCTGGCATTGATTGTTTTATGCCTGCAATCTATATAAACGATATGGGGCGTATAATTGAAGTTGTCAGTCGAAATTATATGATTGTGTGCTTATTAACGATCAATAAGTCTATTAATAAGATGAAAAAATATTTGTTTCTTTTGTCGGCATTATTGGTTTATGATTACACATTTGCTCAAAATCAAGACACCATAAAATTTGAAAATTTAGTCGGATTAATAAAAATACCTATCCAGATAAATGGAAAAGAAAAATATTTCATGTTTGATACCGGGGCTGAAATAACAGCTATCAGAGAAGATAATACCTCAACTCTGGATATAACTCATTGTTCCAGGAAAAAGATAAAAGATGCAAATAATCATGTAACGACCCAATCAACGTATGTGGTTCAATCGTTAAAATTTGGGAATAGTGATATAAGCAATCTGTCAGTTGTTACATTTCCAAACAGTCCTTTATTTAATTGTTTGGGAATTGAAGGAATTATTGGCATTGACATCATAAAACGGTTCGATTGGCTTGTCGATTTTGATAAAAAGCAGATAGTAAAAATAGATCCTTCCGATACGATTAAAGGATTTAGTGATTTTGTCGCGATGGATTTCCATAAAAATAAATTAAGGCCAGGAATTAAGTTAAAAATAGGAAATAAGGTTGTTGATTTTTTATTTGACAGTGGATCAAATACAAATACAATCGATAAAAAGTGCTATGGAAAAATAAAAGATGAAATAGTGCAATCATATGAAGCAATCACTACAATGAGTGGGGCGTCATCTATGGGAAAACAATCAAAAGAATCACTTATAATAGTTAATACTCAACCTGAAAATTTGGATTTAAGAAAACACCGCACATTGTTTAACACAATATCTGTTGGTGAGAATAAAATAGGCAATGAATTTTGGGGGCATAATCAGATCTTTTTAAGCTGGACAAAAAATAAATTGCTTTTCAGGGTAGTTAATACCGAAAAGGAAAAAACATTCAGTGTTTTTTTTAAAATTTTAAATGATTCGATAATTGTCAACTCACTGACATTCACAGAACAAATTATAAAAAGCGGAGTGAAAGTAAATGAGAAGGTAAAATCAATCAATGGCAAATCTTTTACAGATTATTGCGAACTTCTGAGGTATCAATTATTGACAAAAGAGAACACATTAACCGTAGAGTTACAGGATGGGAAGCAATTTACCTTTAAAAAGGAAAATATATATTGACTTCTGCCGTGTCGGCAAATGGTATAAACCTAAGCACAAAAACTGAAACTTATGATAGCTGTTAAAATATTAATTTTGAGCTTTTTGATGATTTTGTTTTCTAGTAGTTCATATTGTCAAAAGAACATTCTAAAAACAAGTCCGTTAAATGGAACCTGGATTGAAATATCGAAAAAAACTGATACAATTGTCTTTGCATCAGAATTTGATGGACAAAATGCTATCTTCGAACTTAAAAGAGGTTTCAGAATAGCAGATGGAAATAAGCTTCCGGATTATTATTCGGGCCCTTATTGGTACAAACTGACTGCGAATAGTATTTCATTGTATTGGTTTCTTTCAAATGGTTCATTTCAATCATATTATTTCAAGTTGATAACCAGGGAAAATAAAATGTTAATTGGCAATTTCTTCAAAAATCCAGAAAACAAGAATAAAGAACAAGATACATTGGTGTTCATAAAAATAAAATAGATCAATCAGTCCCTGACATATAGCTTTCAATCCATGCTGGCGCTTGCGTGAGTGTGGATTCAACGTGGCGTATAACAAAAGCTGGCGCCAATATGAATACCACTCACCGGCAAAGGGATTTCACAATCTTTGACTGAATTGGTAGCCGAAAATTGGATATCAACAGCTGATGCGTTGGATTTAGTGGATAATTTAATGTATGGCATTCCTTTTCGAATCGTTCATCTGCGGGCACAGCCGCATCCTCAGCGGGGAATATGGGTCAGGCAATTCTTCAGCCAGAAATTCATCAAAGTAAAGGTAATGATTCCATGAAAGATCAACTTTAACAATCGCCAATTCCTGATAAATCTCATCTTCTCCGATCCTTAATTTACGGCAGCAGGTGGTTTTGTTGACCGGTTTTGTCCATAAACAGTATTAAAATTCTTGAATATCGTAACCATTTTTTAGCAATTTCAATATACCAAAGGTCATGTAAAAAGTGCTGTTTTGATTATAATTAAAAGATACTAAAACGCCCGTATAGCCCTAACTGATGCACCACTATTTTTAACTCCCGAAACAACACTGCCATCAGGAGTGAAATCATATTTAAGGGCCTGAAATTCTGAGCTTTCAGTGGAGCTATAGTAGGTTGTTGTCGGAAACCCACCAATCACATTCCTTTGAATATACATTTGAGCCAGTTCGTTTAAAGATGGTAAAAACCAATCATCGTATCCACCCCAAACAAGGTTATCGCAGATTCGAGCCGCGATATCCGGCGTAATGCATCCATTTACAATATTGGTGGTATTGGATTGACCAGTCCCGAGATTATTTGATGTACCACCAATGAGTAATCCATAACAGCCCCATTGATTAAAAGAAGCTTGGTCACTTGTTGCAGAAATAAGCCCGTGAGTTTCTCCTGCAACATAACCAATATCTCCGGGCTGATAGATGTAGAAAATAATTCCCCCACCGTAATTTTGCCCAACAGTAAAAGCTAAAGTCTGACTTGTCAATATTGTCACCGGCGATGCCCCGCAGCTATTATATGCCCATACATACGTCGTATATGAAGTGTTTGGTGCGTACCCCTGTCCCGTCATTGTGGTGGAGGATCCCCGATCGTAGGAGGTGGCATAATCATTGGTAAAGTTCCACCTATACCCTGTTGCACCTGAAACGGCATTCCAATTCCAAATGATTTGAGTCTGAGTTGGTATGTTTGTGCCGGATGAAGGGGAAGAAGGTGCGGTGGCGCAGTCTTTGATGCAACGGACGGAGTTACCAACCGTTTTGTAATTATTCATAACAAAAGAGCTGGCACTGTAAAATGTCAGGTACCATCCGGTTGTCGCGTTGTTTTGGACATTGCTCCAATAGTTACCTGTTCCACCCCGCGTGCTTATTGAACCATTGTTCATGCTGAGATACCCGGCCACGTTGAGTTTTAATCCCGAATTCCACGGGCCATTCCAATCTGTCCAATTTCCGCTTGCATCCACATTTGTCCATTCGGTTATGGTTGGTACTCTCCATCCACTTCCAAGTTCTATTGAACACGGGTCATTTGTAGTCAACCAATCAGAATTCTCGTTTATACTTGAGATCCAAATTGTATTGGGTGTTCGTATTGTACCATCGTGTTTATATCCCTGTTTTAGATTGAACTGCCAATACCAACCGGCTGAAGCTTCGGTGGCGTCATCAACAGCAGTTGCCTGGTGGTCAGCACCAAGGTTGCTTGTTATCCAACACTTTGAAGTTTCGCCTGTAATATTTGTAACGGTGCCATAAGTTGCTGTTTTTGATACCGGTGCAACTGGTCCTGCTGTGTGGGATACAATGATTGTTCCACAGCCGGGCAGGCAGGCAGGTGTGGATTGAGTCAATGTGACCGGTGCTGAATTTCCACAGACATTATAGGCCCAGGCATATCGTGTATACGAAGTATTGCAGGTCAAACCCGTTTCCGTCGTTGTGGTTGACTGGCCCATCTCGGACGCAGTAGTGTAATTATTTTCTGTGTTCCACTTATAACCGTTTGCCCAGTAAACTGCATCCCAATTCCATTGAATTTGGTTTGCAGACGCAATTTGTGTGCCCGCAATGGGAACTGCTGGAAGCGTATTAACAATCATATGCACCACATTCGATGTTGCCGGATTAGCAGCACAAGGGGTGCCTGATGTCATCACGCAGGTAACCGCGTCATTATATGCCGGGACATAAATGTAGGTCGGGCTGTTCGTACCCACAGGAGTTCCATTGACCTTCCATTGGAAGAAGGGCGTTGTGCCTCCATTTGTCGGGGTTGCCGTAAATGTAACAGATGTGCCGGAACAGTCGGGATTGGCTGATGGGGTTATGGACACGCCGGTGGTTGAGTAGGTGGAACAGGTGTCTTTGACACAACGAACGGAGAAACCATAGGTTTTTGTGTGCCAACTTCGGTAAACCTGCGCAATAGCTGAAGCCAAGTTGCGGGGCCAGGCATCTTCAGCACTATTTTCGGTTGCAGACCAGAAGTATGCGTTACTTGTTAATACCTGAAACAACGCTTCATTACTCCTTTTTCCACCTGGTAGTGCTGTGAAACCACTAATATTAGTGGCAAAGTTCGGATTTGTCCAGTGACTGTTGCCTGCCTCCTTCATTTTTCCTCCTGCATCATTTCCACGCCATTGCAGGCCAGAACAATCTAATGTGGCATCCAAAAATGTTTCCATTTGGCACCACTCTGAATCTGAGGGGAGGTGCCAGCCTGTTGGACAAATACCCTGCAAATTACTTGGATTCGAACTGCTTGATGGCAAATAATTCATCATCTCATTCCATTGATACAATCCGCCGTACATATCACAATTTGATTCCAAACCATTATAGCAGTACTTTTCTACCGCACCATTATTTGTTTGCTCCTGAACACCATCAATTTTTGTCCCAATATTCAGGTTCTCCCTGAACCAGCATTGATTTCCAATCTGAACCGTATTATATGTTTTACCTCCATAGGTCACCGATGATATACCCGGACAAGGCAACCCCGTTCCGCCTGTAACAACCATCACGATCATGTTTGATGTTGCCGGACTTCCCGATGTACAAGCCTGGTTGGATGTTAAAACACATTTGACGCTGTCATTATTAACCGGAACATAGGAGTAAGTTGGCGAATTGGTTCCGACATTAACCCCATTAACAACCCACTGATATCCTGGAGAACCGCCTCCATTCACCGGCGTGGCAGTAAACGTCACTGATGTTCCTGAACTAGCAGGATTTGCCGATGCTGCAATCGAAACGCTAACCGGTAATAAAGAAGTAACCGTCATCGCAAGGGTATTGGACAATGCAGGGCTCCCCGTGATGCAGGAAGCATTCGATGTTAACAAACAGGTGACAGCATCGCCATTTGCCGGAATATTGGTATAGGTTACATTCGTTGCCCCATTAACATTCGTCCCGTTTACCTTCCATTGATAAGTTGGTGTTGAGCCACCGTTGGTCGGAGTAGCTGTGTATGTAACCGATGTTCCAACGCACACCGGGTTGGCAGATGCAGATATTGAAACGCTCACTGCCAAATAAGAGGCACAATTAGTTGTAAAGGTTACCTGATTGCCGTAGCCCGTTCCCGCAATATTGGTTGCATAGGCCCTGACGTAGTATGATGTATTCGGGGTCAGCCCGGTCAGGTAGCTCCAATATCCGCCGGTACCCGAGCCGTTGAGCGTATGGCTGTCAAGGATGGTTGGATTTTGCAGGGTGCTCCAGCATATCCCTCGTGCCGTCACCGTTGCCCCGCCGGTTGTATTGACAGTTCCCCCGCCTGTTGCCGTTGATGCCATAATTTCGGTGATGGTATTTGTATAGACCGTGGGGAGCGTGGCATTTGAGAGTGTTGTAAAGCTTATTTCGTTACCATAGGATGCTCCTGAACCATTGATGGCAAATGCTCTTAAGTAGTAGGTGGTTCCGGCTGTAAGCCCGATTAGGGACGAGGTAAAGGATCCGGTGCCCGAACCCTCCGTGTTTTTGTAATTGGCAATTGTCGGATTTGGCGATGTGTTGAAGCAGATGCCCCTTGCCGTTATTGGAGAACCCCCGTCAGCAGTTATGTTCCCCCCGCTCACGGCACTGCTTGCAGTTATGTTTGTGGCATCGTAGGTGATCATTGTTGCGAAAACCGTTCCCGCCCACGTGGGCACATACATTGAGGACATTTGCAGAAACTGCCCGGGCAGACCTGCCGGAACGCCGACATATTGGGTACCGTTCCAATAGAGCATATCGCCGGGACTTATGCCCAATGGGGCGATTACAGCAACCCAACGGGCTCCGTTCCAACAATAATAACCGGGTGCTACATTATTCGGGGCAGTACCGGCAGAGGCTGTATTGTAGACAAACAGACCGGTTGCAGGCAGCACCAAGGGCGTTGCGCTGTTTATTGCTGTAAGTGCCACCCTTGGTGGCAGAAAACCCTTGACCGGCGATTTCACGTCAAGCATTGCCGAATTATCAGGAGCACTGTTGTCAGTGTTTATTCCAACCTGCCCGAGGGCGGTTGCAGCCATTAAAACAAATATCAACATCAGAATGTAAAGCCTTTTCATAGTTGCCGGTTTTGGGGAATGGAAAAATTATTGAATGGAATCATTTGTTATGGATTTCACAACGAATTGAGAGCGAGAACTCCATTAGTGGTTGTGTAATGGCATTTTCATAACTCTTTATCCTTGACAATGAGGCTATTAAATATATGATAAAAGGTTGAATAAATGACAAAAACAAAATATTTATTTTCGCAGTCATCACGACATCGAAACGCCGTAATATGTCAGATAATGCATGTTTGGAAGCAACCGGTTGCGAAGGATTTAGCTGAGCTGCCTGGTTTTTCCAATAATTAATGTAATTTTATGCCTTAACATTCTTTTTATCTTCAACCTCTTATTTTCATACGACCAAAATTGTGAATTATGAAAAAAATCGTTTCACTGATTACCATGATGCTGATATTTCGTTGTATGATGTTTGCCCAGGTAGGAATCAACACTGATAACAGCGCACCTGATGCATCGGCAATACTTGATACCAAATCATCCACCAAAGGATTCCTCCCTCCCCGGGTTGCACTCACATCGGCCAATGTCGCTGCTCCCGTCACCTCACCGGCCACCGGGTTGCTTATATATAATACTGCTGTTTCCGGTGTGGAACCCAACAATGTTTTGGCAGGATATTACTATTGGAACGGGATAAAATGGGTTCCTGTCTCCCCTCCGCAGGGTGCGAATAACGGCGATATGCTA
>CAIKNA010000183.1 GCA_903828645.1 uncultured Bacteroidales bacterium | reverse complement strand
CTGACAACACTGTCATTTTTGCCGGCATAGAAATTCCTGAAATTTTTCCCGTCAAACCGGCTTAATCCTTCAAGCGTTGCGATCCATAAAAAACCGCGGCTGTCCTGGCATATTGAAGCAATATTATTATTGGGCAAGCCCTGTACAGTCGTATAATTTGTAAAGGAGTAATTCGCGTGTTGGGCATTGGAGTACCACCCGTTTGCCAACAGCAGGAATAAAAAAGTAATGGATGAAATTACATTTTTCAAGATGCAATCCTCTATACGATCTCGTAATCCATCTGCTTCCTGGCCAGGTCGATCCGTTTTACCCTGATCCTCAGCTTCGTCCCTAGTTTGTATATGTTCCCGTGGCGCTGCCCGATGATCTGGTAGTTCTCCTCGTCGAGATAATAATAATCATCTTCCATGTCGCGCAGGCGGATCATCCCTTCGCATTTGGTCCCGATGATCTCGGCAAAGATGCCCCACTTGCTCACCCCGGATATCATGGCATCAAACTGCTGCCCTACCTTGTCGAGCATGTATTCGGCCTGCTTGTACTTTACCGACATCCGCTCGGCATCCACCGCCCTGCGCTCCATCTCCGACGCATGTTCGCACATCGGTTCGTACACCTCTTTGGAAACAGAAGAGGCGCCATTCATGTAATCGAACAGCAGGCGGTGTACCATCAGGTCGGGATACCTGCGGATGGGCGAGGTGAAATGGGAATAAAACGGAAATGCCAGCCCGTAATGGCCAATGTTGTTGGTTGAATAATAGGCTTTTGACATGGTGCGGATGGCGATGGTCTCAATCATCGTCTCCGTTCCGGTGCCTTTGATGTCTTTGAACAACTTGTTGAAGGAGTCGGCCAGTGATTTTTTGGAACTTATTTTGAGCTTGTAGCCAAGCCGTTCCACAAACAGGGTGAAATTCTCCAGCTTTTCAGGATTTGGCGTATCGTGAACCCGGTATACAAAGGTCTTGACGGTCTGGTTTTCCTTTTTCTTCCCGACAGATTCCGCAACCTTGCGGTTGGCCAGCAACATGAAATCCTCGATCAGTTTGTTGGCATCCTTCATCTCCCGGATATAAATGTCAAGCGGCCTTCCGAGGTCATCCAGCCTGAACCTCACCTCCTGGGTTTCAAAATTAAATGAACCTTTCTGAAACCGCTCCTCCCGGAGTTTTAAAGCAACCTTGTTGAAAATGGCAATCTCCGGGGCATACTCTCCAGTTCCCGATTCAATGATCGCCTGAACCTCTTCGTACGAAAACCGCCGGTTGGAATTGATCACTGTCTTGCCGAACCACTCAGAATAAATTTTAGCCTTTTCATCCATCTCAAATACCGCCGAAAAACAGAGCCGGTCAACACCCTGCTTCAGCGAACACAACCCGTTCGATAAATGTTCGGGAAGCATCGGGATGGTGCGGCCGACCATGTAGACCGACGTTCCGCGTTCGATGGCCTCTTCATCGATGGCCGATCCCGGTTTAACATAATAGGATACATCGGCAATGTGAACCCCGATCTCCCAATGGCCGTTTTCCAGGGTCCTCAGCGAAATTGCATCATCAAAATCCTTGGCATCCTCGGGGTCGATGGTGATGGTCAGAACCTGCCGGAAATCCCTGCGTGTGCTGACTTCAGCCCCAGGGATCTCATCCGGAAACGAACTGGCCTCCTTCTCCGCTTTAGGTGAAAAAGACAATGGAAAATCTATTTCGGCCAGGATCGACTGCATCTCTACGCGGTTGTCGCCCGGTTTTCCAAGCACCTCCTTCACCTCCCCGAAAGGGTTGGCCGACTGCGCCGGCCATTCGGTGATGACAACCACCACCTTCTGCCCGTTTTTGGCACCATTCAGGCTCGTGTTGGGAATGAAAATATCGACCGGCATGGTGGCGTTATCCGGCCGTAGAAAGGCAAAGTTTTTAGAAGTCTCGATCGTACCGACAAACTGCTTTTTATTCCGCCGGATGATCTCCCCGATTTCTCCCTCCAGCTTGTGCCCTTTCCGCCTTGGAAAAATAAAGACCTTCACCTTGTCCCCGTGCAGGGCGTGGTTCGTGTTTGTGGCAGCAATAAAAACATCTTCCGTTTTATCATCCGGGATCACATAGGCCTTTCCCGTCTGTTTCATGTCAACGGTACCGGTGAGGGTGGTTTTAACTTCCTTTGCATATCTCGGGCTCTCCTGGTTGATCTGGTATTTCCCGCGCTTGCTCATGGCAAGTTCCTGGTTTTTGAACAACTGCCCGATGATCACACTGATCAGATCCTTGCTTGCGCGGTCCCGGATGCCAAGCCTCGCTGCAACCTGCTTGTAATTGAAACTGCTGTATGGATTGTTCTGGAAAACATCCAGTACCGATTTTACAAATGTGTTCTTCTCGCTTCCGCTTAAACTCTTTTTCTTTGCCATAATGGTATAATTTAATAAAAATATTTTTCCCCCTGTTTTATTGTACAAACCCGGGATGCGCGCCGGTTGGGGCACGGACAAGCCGTGCCCATACGGCGGGGCACGGACAAGCCGTGCCCCTACGATACGCGTTCACGCGGTATCGCCGCCAACAACATCCTGGTATACGCCGACTGCGGATTTGCATACACCTCGTCCGCTTCGCCCATCTCCTCGATTTTGCCGTTTTTCATCACGATCAGCCGGTCCGACATGAATTTAACCACCGACAGGTCGTGTGAAATAAAAATGTAGGTGAGCCCGAAATCTTTTTTCAGATCATTCAGCAGGTTCAATACCTGCGCCTGGATGGAAACATCGAGCGCCGAAACCGACTCGTCGCAGATGACCAGCCGGGGCTCAACGGCCAATGCCCGGGCAATGCAGATCCGTTGCCGCTGGCCGCCCGAAAACTCGTGGGGGTAACGGTAAAAATGGTCGGGATTCAAACCGACTTTCCGGAGCAGCTCCATCACCCTTGCTTTCCGTGCCGGGTCGTTGCCGTGCAACCCGTGAACCTTCATCGGTTCAAGAATGGCAGGGCCAATGGCAAGCCTTGGATTCAGGGAAGAATATGGGTCCTGGAATATGATCTGAAGATCCTTGCGTAATTTTTTCAGGTCTCCGTGTGTCAGCTTCGTGATATCCTGCTCCCGGTAAATAATTCTTCCCTCCGTGGCGGGAATGAGTTCAAGCACAACCCTTGCGAGGGTTGTTTTTCCACTTCCCGACTCCCCCACAATGCCAAGGGTTTCACCTGGATAAACCAGGAAACTTGCCTGTTCAAGGGCTGTAAACGATCCGAACCGCTTGCCAAGTTTTTCTACTTTCAGGATCGGCTCGCCAGCATATATCCTTTCGTGGGCTGTTTTTCGTTGCAACGGGGTGATGATGCCTTCTGATTCAACCCCTTCGCCCGTCATATATTTTTCAATCGTAGGAAGCCGGTTGAGCCTTACACCGAGCGGGGGACGGCACGCCAGCAACCCGCGCGTATAGGGTTGCACGGGTTTGTGGAAAATATCTTCAACAGGACCCTCCTCCACTATTTTCCCCTTGTTCATCACCAGAACACGGTCGGCAAAACCTGCCACAACTCCAAGGTCGTGGGTGATGAACAGAATGCTCATTTTCCGGGATACCTGGAGGTTTTTCATCAGTTCGAGAATGGTTTTTTGAACGGTCACATCCAGTGCTGTGGTCGGTTCATCGGCAATCAGGAGTGCCGGGTTGCACGAAATCGCCATGGCGATCATCACCCGCTGCTTCTGACCCCCCGAAAGCTGGTGCGGGTAGGCCCTGAAAACCTCTGCCGGTCGAGGCAGCATCACTTCGTTGAAGAGGTCGAGCACTTTTTCATGTGCCTGTTTCCTGGTATATGCCAGGTGAACCCTCAGGCTCTCCGTCACCTGGTCGCCACAGGTAAAAACCGGGTTCAACGAAGTCATGGGCTCCTGGAAGATCATGGAAATTGACCGGCCCCGGATCTTCTGCATCTCCGGCTCGTCCATCTGCAAAAGATCCTTCGCAGGTGCTTCACCATTCCTGAAGTATATTCTCCCGCTTGAAATTCTTCCCGGAGGCGAGGGAATCAACTTTAACACAGCCAAAGCCGAAACGGTCTTGCCTGAACCGGATTCTCCCACCACGGCAAGGGTTTCCGACTCATACAGGCTGAACGAAACATGATCCACCACGGTCAGTTCCCCCGCACCGGAGGCAAAACCAATTGCCAGGTCCTGGATATCAAGTAACGGAGGTGTATTCATTCCCGGGTAAATTTTAATCAAACCTACAAGTTTTTTTTCAATAATGGTTCACCTTTCCCCTTCTTTCCCGATTAAGCGGAAACAACTGCCATGAAATACCTCGGCGACTTCATATCTCTCATTTTTCCCCGGATCTGCGCAGGTTGCGGCAACAACCTTTGGAATAAGGAAGAGACCATCTGCCACTTCTGCGAATATCACCTCCCGAAAACAAATTTTCACCAGGATCCTGAAAATCCGGTCTCATGCCTCTTCCGCGGAAGGGTGGAGATTGAAACCGGGGCAGCCTTCCTCTATTTCCACAAGGGAAGCAACGTGCAGCGACTTGTCCACCAGCTGAAATACAAAGGAAGGAAAGATGTCGGAATATACCTGGGCAAGAGGTATGGTCATTTGTTGAAATATTCACCCCATTTCAATTCGGCCGACGCGATCATCCCGGTTCCGCTGCACAGGAAAAAACAGATGCAGCGGGGATATAACCAAAGTGAACAATTTGCCATCGGGCTGAGCGGTTCGATGAACATCCCGGTGAATACCCTCCTCCTGTCACGTATAAAAGCCACCGAAACACAAACCAGGAAATCCAGGTTCAGCCGGTATGAGAATGTGAAAGAGATCTTTACGGTCAATTCCCCTCAGGACTGGAAGGGCAAACACCTTTTGCTCGTCGACGATGTGATCACCACCGGGGCGACGCTGGAGTCGTCGATCCTGGCGCTGGGTATAATTCCCGGGGTAAGGATCAGCGTTGCCTGCATTGCAACGGCCGTGATGTAAAAAAATGCAAAATGCAGATTGCAAAGTTAAAATGCAAAGTAATAATCCTTTGCTCAGGTAAGGGTGTGGAAATCTAAAATAACACTTTGCTCAGGTAAAGGTGATTATTTGCCGGATTTTGATTTGGCGGTAAGGACTGATTTGGCGGTAAGGACTGATTTGGCGGTGATGTTTGATAATTCTGTTGCCTCATTAAAAATTTGGTTTAAAACTTCATTTTCGGCTGGAATCAATTTGGAGGCAAGAATAACTTTTATCCAAAAACCTGATTCCCGAAGTTCCTTTAGAACTATCTGCATTTTATGAATAAAATCCGCCATGCTTTCTCCGGCTCTTGCTTCTTCATAATTTGCACCTGCAGATGTTCCTGCACGAAAAAGCTGGCCATAAAGATGCCTTCCTGAATAACTTATACAAAGCTGTTTTTCAATTTTTATAATATTGACCGCAAAAAAAAGAAACCGTTTTGACAATTCATCCGAAAAGCTTCCCATCGCAATTCCAATTATAATTTTATCCTTTTCAATTTCTCTTTTAAATTTTACTTTGCATTTTAACTTTGCACTTTCTCTTTTGAATTATTACTTTGCATTTTAACTTTGCAATCTGCATTTTGCATTTATTTGAAGCTACAATTTCCCCCCAAGGACCACTGTTTTTTTAATTTTCCTCACGGTTCCATCCGGCCGTACCAGTTCAATGAGCAAAACATAAATACCCAGGGGGGCTTTGGTTCGCGTTGCGGTCGTCCCGTCCCAGGTGAAAACAGCTTCGCTGCCAACCAAAACGTTGTTGGCTATCTGCCTGACCACCCGGCCTCTGGCATCATAAACCACGATGTTCACGGCATAATCGGAATCTTTCTCCCTGATGGTCACCATCAGTAAATCATCACGCCCGTCATTATCCGGAGAAAATATCTCCGGGCTGATCATCACCTCTCCGTTGGCCTCGCCGGGCAAATACCAGTGGGAATTCCGGTAACCGGGCGTTGCAAAACCGGCTGTTTCAGCCGCCGAATGCCAGTTTTCGGGATCATCCGCAGGCAGATCAGGATTGGTACGTTCGAGCGAAACCCCTTCGGTGGTCACCAGCAATGGATAATGCATGGCCGGGTTGTATTTCATCCTGTCGATGATCACCATGTTGTCTTTCCTGGCAATCACAACCGTACCCGTATCGTCTCCGAATACCGGGAATCCGCTCATCGCGGCAATGGCTTCCGGAAAGGCCGGGTGGTAACGGTCGCGGATATCTTCAGGATGAGGGGTCAGGGCGATATAATCCCCCGGGAACAAAAGGTATCCGCCTGCAGCCAGCGGTACCGCATTGGCAAGAACTCCTGCCGCCGTGTCGCGGCTGGCAAGTACCAGTGTCTGAAGGTCAATGGTCTTTTCCGAACGGTTGAACAATTCCACAAACCTCGATCCTCCTGAGGCAGGATTGGATAAAATTTCGTTGATGACCACATCCCCGGGGGTTACTGAATCAGGAATGGCCACCCTCACCGGCCGGGAGGTGTCACAACGGTTGCCTGCACAATCTTCCGGGTTGCCATGAATCCGCAGCGAATAGGTTACCCCTCTCTTAAAATTCTCGGAGAACAACAAATCCGCTGAGGTGAAACCCGGTGAAACCGGCATCACTTCTTCCGGATGCAAAACCCCGCCGGGCTGGGTGTCGAAAGGGGTGATCGCCCAGTTTGCTGCGGTCAGCATTGATGCACTGTCCATCGCTTCCGAAAAGGTCACTTTAAGCAATGCCGAACCGGTGATAACGGCTCTCAGGGCAACCGGTGCATTCAGATCGGGGTTTGCCCCGGAAATGGAATTTGCCCTTCCGGGTGTGCCGCCGGAGGCATCCTTCGAGGGAGCCCAGTTCTCCCCGCAACCGCATGGGTTCGACGGATCTATCATCTCCAGCGACCATCCGCCATCTCCTTTAAAAGAGCCCCGGTACCAGTCGGGACTGTAGGAAACAGCATGGATCACGTGATGCCGCGAGTCTTTCAGGACAAGGGTTGTTCCTTCATTGGACAAGGAGGTCGACGAGGTGAACAGGACCGCACATCTGCCAAAATGCAGATAGGCCGAATCCCTCGCTACCAGTAAAAATCTCTGTGAAGGCAGGGTTATGAAAGGGAAACCTTTTGAATAGCTCCCATAGGTAATTGTCCAATCGCGCAGGTTTACAGGAAATGCCGAACGGTTGAATAATTCCACGAATTCTCCATTGGGCAGTTCAACCGGGGGATCAGGGTCGGCCATGATTTCATGAATAAGGATATCATACGGTTTTGCTTCATAAAAGCAAAATCGGATAGTCGTATCCGCCAAGAGATTCCCTGATAAGTCGGGGATGTTCCCGATACGCATTGAACCAAAACTGCCCTGTGCCATGGAATCATGAAGAAATATGGAAACATGATCCGGGGTATGAACATCCGGTACGACCGAATCGGGCAGGGTACCTTGGGGCAAAACCCTGTAATTTTCCGGGTTTTCCGCCTCCCGGCGCTGAACGGTTTCTGAGAAAGCAACCTGCACCTCCTTTGCGCTCAATGTCTCCAGCGAAATAACGCGGGGGGCTGCCGTATCATGCCGGATCGGCCCGGCATAAAAATCATCGAAATAAAATTTCGTTGCATTGCTCGAAGTGTACCGGCACATGACCCCGAACCACCGTGCATCTGGAAAAGAATTGTCGGAAAATGTTCCATCTGAAATAAAGTTACCCCCCCCGGTCGTGTCGATCAGCGCCTCCCAGCGACCGGAATCGTCGCAGAGGATCTTAAACCTGAGCGTGTTTGTTGAATGGAGTGTTTTATATGATTTAAACCTGAACATTGTTTTTGCAGTTCCGCCAGCGAGTTTCATGATAAAAAGTGAGTCATCCCCGCCCCCGGCCTGCAGGTAGCAGGCGCTGGCAATGGAAAGAAGCACGGAGGTATCGGCAGCCAGGTAAACCCTTGCATGGTTGTTTGAGGAGGTGTTGAATGAAAGCTTCATCCAGAAACTCCATTCCGTATTTTTCACACGTGAACTTCGGGTAAACAAAACAGAGGTATCACTGCCCGCCGAATTCAAATGGAGCTGCCCCGCGGAGTTGACCTCAAACTGCGTCACATCGCCGGTCCATGGTGGGTTTACGGTAAAATTTCCGTCTGAAAAATCTTCCTTTACCTGGGAATGGGCATTGGAAACAATGCAAGCAATGGAAACAATGCAAGCAATGCGGGAAATGAGGGAATTGAAGAGATTTTGCGTTTTCATGGCTGATTTTTCGGATTAATCGGTTTTTTTAAATAAAGTGGCGGGAGTGTTGATAACAAATTTCTCTGCGGTGGACACTGGTTTATGCATTTAACTGTTTATCCGTTTTTCCATATCTTTGCCAAAAAAACACCATGAAACTGGCAGTAGTAGGCGCCACAGGGCTTGTTGGCAGAGAGATCCTCAAAGTTCTTGACGAGCATAAAATTTATCCCGAAACCTTTATTCCCGTTGCCTCCCAAAAATCGGCAGGTCTCCCGCTGGTCTTCAACGGCCATCGTTATTTTATTCACACACATGAACAGGCAATTGCAGCGCAACCCGACATTGCCATATTTTCTGCCGGCGCCGCCGCCTCCAGGGAATGGGCTCCCCGTTATGCCTCAGCAGGTGTCACAGTGATCGACAACTCCTCTGCATGGCGCATGGATCCGGCAATTCCGCTGATCGTTCCCGAAATAAACGCCTCCATCCTGACGAGGAATCACAAAATCATTGCCAACCCCAATTGTTCCACGATTCAGCTGGTTTTGGTCCTGGCCCCGCTTCATGCAAAATACCACATCAAAAGAATTGTCGCTTCCACTTACCAGTCTGTTACCGGAACCGGCGCAAAGGCCGTCAGGCAACTTGAAAATGAACGCAAAGGCATTGTCGGGGAAATGGCCTATCCATACCCGATCGACATGAATCTTTTCCCGCATGGAGGCGATTTTCTTGAAAACGGGTACACCTCCGAGGAGATGAAGCTGGTGAATGAAACCCATAAAATTCTTGCCGACGACACCATCCGCATTACCGCCACCATTGTGAGGGTCCCGGTGCTGGGAGGCCATTCCGAAGCGATAAACCTGGAGTTCGATCATGATTTTGACATAAACGGGCTCGTTGATCTTCTTCGCAATACCCCGGGCATCATCATCCGCGACGATATTAAAAACAACATTTACCCGATGCCCCTTGACGCTGCGGGCAAAGACGACGTATTCGTTGGAAGGATCCGTCGCGACGAATCCCAGCCCAATTCACTGAACCTCTTTATTGTCGCGGATAATCTTCGCAAAGGGGCAGCCACCAATGCGGTGCAGATAGCAGAATACCTTTCCGCAAACGGTCTTGCCTAAGTTGACATATCTCAATTCTCCCATTGATAAAAAGGGCCGCTAAATTTGTTTTATATCAATTTAGCACTAACTTTGTCTGCTTAATAAAAAATCAGGCCCTGGGAGCCGTATAAGATGGTAAACAAAATACATCATTCATCCAATTGCGCCGACTGCAACTGCAAATCCTCCATTTTTAAAAATTTAAGTCCGCTTGAAGTTGAACTCATCAACGGCAGTCGTTTCCAGGTAAGCTACAAGGCCGGTGAAATCATCTTTAAACAGGGAACCCCCTCTCCCTATTTTGTTTGCGTTACCTCCGGACTTGCCAAGATCTATATTGAAGGTTACGGCAAAAATTTAATCCTGGCCCTGATCAAACCGGTCGATTACATCTTCGGTCCCGGAATCTATGTCGACAACCGTCACTACTACTCTGCCGCTGCCGTTGAAGATTGCACCGCATGCCTGGTTGATGTCACCGTTTTTAAAAAACTGATCCGCGAAAACCCCGATTTTGCCGAAGAATTTATCAAACGGGTTTCACTCCAGTCCATTTTCAATTTTGAACAGGTAATCAGCCTCACTCAAAAACAGATGCACGGGCGCATCGCCGATGTGATATTTTACCTGCTCGATAAAATATATTGTCAGAATCCTTTTGATATGACAATCTCCCGGCAGGACCTGGCCGACCTGTCGGGCATGTCAAAAGAGAGTGCGATCAGGATTCTGAAAGAATTCAAGGAAGAGGGAATCCTCACCCTCAGCACCAACACCATGGAGGTGCTTAATGCAAAACAACTCCGCCAGATCAGTGAAACCGGTTGATACAGGATTCACAGCCAATCCTCTCTTAACCGCTTTTATTTGGCAATTTCAGGAAACCTGCACACGTCAAACATTATTATATCATTAACATGTTGACATATATCAATGAAGAATTGAGATATGTCAGTTATTATATTAACAAATCTCACCGACTTATTAACACTCCCCTTCATAAACTTCAATATTTTTGTTCCCGAAACAATTTGCACAAGTTGTCCGCTGCATAAACGTATTATTAACAAAAACTGTAAGAGTATGAAAAATTTACAAAAATTCTTTTTTTCCGCCGGATTGATGATCGCGGCGGCGTGTTTGATTTTAGCTTCCTGCACCAAGGAAGGCCCCCAGGGCGCCACAGGTGCTACCGGCCCGACCGGCGCTAACGGTAAAGACGGTAAAGACGCAACCGAACAATGTAAAGCCTGCCATGCAAAAGCCGTTGTGGATGAAATCGCCACCGAATTTGAAATGTCGAAACATAATTTCGGAACCACGGCCTTCTCAGAAGCAGGAAATACCGGTTGCACCCCGTGTCATGCTCAAAAGGCCTTTATTTACATGTGTCAGAACAACGTTTCAACGGTGTTTACATTTGATGCAGGCACACAGAAATGGACCAATCCTTACAACACAACTGCTTCCGATGCAATCGGTTCGATCAGTTGCTTTACCTGCCACACCAGTCTGCATACTACTTATACCACTGCAGATATTGCCCTGACATCCACAGCCCCGGTTCCAATGACCATGTGGGGTGGTGCCAAGACGATCGATCTGACCCAGGACAGCAGCAGGAGCAATTTATGCGTAAAATGCCACCAGCCCCGTCCGCTCACCTGCGGCAACGATCCTTCAGGCCGTTTGCTCAACTATGACTCTGTGAAGAATTTCCCGCTGATCGTTATGTACGACAGTGCTGCAGGTGCAAAAAATAAGTACCTGAGACCTTCTTACAGGATGCACATCCATTACGGTGCCGTTGGCGGCGTATATGCAGGTAAAGGTGCCATTGAATTCCCCGGTACGCTTTCTTACACCAATTCAAAACATACAACGGTAGCTTCCTGCCAGGATTGCCATATGGCAACCCCAATGACCGGTGTTGCCGGCGGACACTCCTTCAACGTAAGGAACGCAATTGAAACCCCGCTGGGATCAGGTACAACCTGGAACTTCAATGGCTGCAATGTAACCGGATGTCATGCTGACAGCCCCCTGAGTGCATCCTCTTCGAAATGGGCAACGACCAGGAGCAATGTAAAATCCCTGCTTGACCAACTCGCAACGAAAATCAATGCCGCCGGCGGCGGACATGATATTCTTCACAAAGACGCCACTTCATCGAATTTGTGGGCAGGTGTTGCCACAGGCAACCAGGATGGTTATCTTGACATCTACACCCCGGGAACAAACGATGCCGGTTACTGGAGAGATCCTTACAGCACAAATGCTGTAAATATGACCAAACCCAAATTCCCCAAACTGTTGAATGTACAAACGGGTGCCCTCATCAACTTCCAGTTCTGCTTAAGGGAATACAGCCTTGGTATTCACAATACCCAGTATGTGACAGCTCTTCTGACCAACACAATTGCAGCCATGACTGCTGCGAACCTTTAAAAAAGTTCTATGATCATAAAAAAGGCTTCAGGACCTCCTGAAGCCTTTTTTTCAAACAAGAAAATAATTTTCATTATCATTGCTTCATAAAAACCATCAACGAATCATTCAACCCAAAAAAATTCATTATGCAAAGCAAAAAGTTGAAAAATCTGATTACGATCTTTTTCGTGCTTTTTATCTTTTCATCCTGTACGAAGGATCTAATTGTAACGGATCCTCCTGTCGTCATCGCCCCGCCCTCTCCCAATGAGAATAAAATCAGTTTTTCCGGGGAAATACAACCCATCTTCTCGGCAAAATGCACCATGTGCCACGGAACGGGTCAGAATTCACCGACACTGGTCGCCGGGAAGTCTTACCAGTCATTGATGAGCATGCAAGGCATGATCGACACCGTAACTCCGGGAAACAGCATCCTCTATAAGCAGATGGCAACCGGTGGCGGGATGTCACAATATTGCAACAAGGCAAATGCCGATTCAACCTATAAATGGATCAGGCAGGGCGCGAAAAATAACTAATTGAATTATTCACACAAATATTTAATCGAAATGCATACATATATGATGGGTTACATGAAACGATTATTGCTCGGCGCCATCTTCATGATGAGTGGTGTTGGAATGGTGATTGCCCAGGATTCGGTTCCTGAACAGCCGGCACAAAAACCATTGGTAAAAGCGCCATTTGAGAGCGGGTATTTCATCGCTGACCAAACCGTTTCCCTGCCCCCGGCAAAAACACTCGAATTTGTCATCCAGCACGATTTTGGAACGATCCAGCAAAAATGGTCCGATCTCTGGGGAATCTGGGGCTCCTCCAACATCCGGCTCGGCATGAATTATACCATTACCAAAAACCTTGAGGTCGGTTTTGGAACCACTAAAGTGAAAAGACTGCAGGATTTCAGCCTGAAGTACAACATCGTCCGTCAGCGTAAAGGAGGATTCCCGCTCACCATCACCTTTTTCGGCGATGTTGCCATCGATTGCAGGGATAAAGCCTTCCTTGGAAACAATAAATTGTCATCGGATCTCGATTACAATTCTCTTGTTAAAGATACCGCTTTCAGATCTAGTATCAAGAACCAGGCCGTACAAAACGATACCATGTACGGGCTGAACTATATCACTTACAACCAGGCAACAGGGCTCAAGGGTGCAAACGCTACCGACCTGAGCTCCCTTTTTGATAAAACCTTCAAGGCCTCTTACAGGTTTTCATACTATGCCGAATTCATGTTCGCCCGCCGGTTCTGCAAAGAATTTTCTGCACAGCTGGGAATTTCATGGGTGCATTACAACCTGGTCGACATGGCCGAAATGGCAAACAACCATGCAAATGGCATGAAAAACGACAACATCAGCCTCTCCGGGATCGGCAGGCTCAAAGTCAGCCCGCAAACATCGGTGATGCTCAGCTATTCCCAACCTCTTTTCACCTATCTCAACACGGCTCCATGGCCCAACATGGGCGTAGGAGTCGAAATTTCAACCAGCACCCATACTTTCCAGATCTTCATGACGGCAGCTAACGGTCTGGTGCCGCAGGAAACCGCCATGTATAATTACAACAACCCCTATAACGGATATATCCTTCTTGGATTCAATATTACCCGGTTGTGGACCTTTTAGTTCACCCATTCTTCAAATTGTTTACTAACAAAAATCAAAACTATGAAAACAACAACAAAAATCGCAACAATTATGGTAACTGCAGTCATTGCTGTAGTTTTCCTCTTTGGAAACGCCGTTCAGGCACAGGCAAAAGCAAAACCATGGCCGGTTCCTGATAAAGACAAATCCGTGAAAGCTCCTGCAAAAGCCGACGCCGCTGCCGGTAAGGAACTTTGGGCAAAACATTGCAAATCATGCCACGGAAGCAAAGGTTTGGGTGACGGACCAAAAGCCGCTTCATTAAAGACCAATCCGGGCGACTTCTCATCCGCCGCCTTCCAGGCTTCCACCGATGGCGAACTTTTCTTTCGTACCAATGTAGGCCGTGATGAAATGCCTGCCTATGAAAAGAAAATTCCAGAAGCCAACGATCGCTGGGCATTGGTTGCCTTCATGCGTACATTGAAGAAGTAAGTGCATGATGATTCAACAATGATTCACAAAATGGGTGTTAACCGGGCTTTCCCGTTAACACCCATTTCTTTTTGCAAACCACCCCGAATAACTCACCACACCAACAACTATGATCTATAAAACCAACATCCGGCCAGCGTGGGTCGTCCTGGTACTGCTGATGCTGTTTACCCTCGCATTCACCCTGGTAAAAACATCGGATACAGCCCCGGGAAAACCCTCTCAGGCAGAAGAGGAAAAACCTTCCAGGGTCGACCTCTCGGGGTTTAAAAATGCCACGGAGAATGAAAACTGCCTCAAATGTCATGGTCAGTCAAAATATACTTACGAAAATCCGGAGTCGAAAAAAACAGTCACAAAACGGATGTACGGAGAGCTGGTGCTGAGCCGCGATGTTTTTTATGTATCAAACCACCGCGGGTTCAAATGCACCGATTGCCATTCCGAAGATTATGGCACCTTCCCCCACGCCGGAAACCTGCGTATGGAAGCCAAGGCCAATTGCATCGACTGCCATGGCGGCGATGAGAAATATGCGAAATTTAAATTTGAACAGATTGAAACGGAATTCCAGGCAAGCGTCCATTCCGAAAAACACAGCGCTGATTTTACCTGCTGGATGTGTCACAACGCACATACCTATAAGATCAATGCCCGTACCAATGAGAACCTTAAAGAGACCATTACCTACGATAATATGATTTGTCTTAACTGTCACGGGGATTTGAAAAACTACCAGCTCCTCACCGACAAGGCAAAACCGAATATTTTAAGCAAACATGAATGGCTGCCAAACCAGGCATCGCACTTCACCAATGTGCGCTGCATCGAATGTCATGCTAAAAATGACGACACCCTGGTTGTGGCACATCATATCATGCCCAAAAAAATGGCCGTGAGAAAGTGCGAATCGTGCCACTCAAAAAATTCAATCCTTTATGCATCACTTTACAAGCATAAGGTCAGTGAAAATATCCAGAAAGAAGGGATCATCAAGGGACTGCTGATGGGCGATGCCACAACCATCGGCCCCGATAAAAGCAACACCCTGAACTACATCAGCCTTGCAATTTTCGCACTTACCATTTTGGTTATCATGATCCATGCGGCGCTGCGCATTAAAAAATAAAACGAACCTATGAACCATCAAAACGAACGACTCTACCTCTATCCTGTCTGGATCAGGATCTGGCACATGACAAATGCGATTCTCTGCCTGATATTGATCATCACAGGGTTAAGCATCCAGTTTTCAAATCCGGAAACCGTGGTGAAATTCAATGCCGCCGTTTCCGTGCACAACATCGCCGGAATCATCCTCTCCGTCAGCTACGGGTTGTTTTTTCTCGGCAACCTCTTCACCCCCAATGGCGCCTATTATGTTATTCCCGTGAAAGGATTCCTGATTCGTCTTCAAAAGCAGTTCATTTACTATACCGTCGGACTTTTTAAAAAAGAAAACGCACCTTTCCCGGTAACGGAGGAGCAGAAATTCAATCCCCTGCAACAGGTTACTTACGTAGTGCTGATGTACGGATTTGTCCCGTTCCTGATCCTCTCGGGATGGGGGCTGCTCTACCCTGAAATCACCGTCAAAAGCTTTGTCGGCTTAAGCGGACTTGACCTGACCGACCTCTTTCATATCACGGCAGGCTTTGCAGTCAGCATTATCATGTGTGTACATGTCTATTTTTGCACCATCGGGAAAAATCCTACAAGCAACTTTAAAAGCATGATCAATGGTTACCATGAATCACACTAACATTCCTGCACATGGAAGAAGAATTGAATAAAAACCAGAAAAACTCCCGTCGTCAGTTCCTCAAAAAAGGACTTATTGCCGGAGCCGGTGTTGCCATTGGCAGCGGACTGATCGCGGCATATGTAGATGCAACCGCCACCGAAACCGGTGAAAAGGTCAAAGTTCTTACCACCGATGGTGAAATCATGGAGGTCGACAAAGGGTTGCTGAAACTGCCCCGCGTTTCACGCGAAGAGTCCCATCACGGGATTCCCGGCCGTAAATTTGTGATGGTCATCGACCTTGGAAAGTGCAAAAACGCCCGGAAATGCGTCGAAGCCTGTCAGAAAGGGCACCACCTTCCCAAAAGCCAGGAATTTATGAAGGTGTACCTGCTCCAGGATTCTGAAAAAACATCGCCCTACTGGTTCCCAAAACCCTGCTTCCATTGCGACAACCCGCTGTGCGTGAGCGTATGCCCGGTCGGGGCCACCTACAAGCGCAGCGACGGCATTGTGCTTATCGACAATGAACGGTGCATCGGCTGTAAATTCTGTATGACCGGCTGCCCCTACTCAACCCGTGTTTTTGCGTGGAAGCATTACAAGGAATTTGAGGACGATAAAGAGCCCTATTCCCCCGAAGCAGGCAGCCCGGGTAAGGAAGGTACCGTTTCAAAGTGTGACTTTTGCCCCGACCTCATCCGGGTTGGCAAAATTCCCTATTGCGCCGCTGCCTGCCCGATGGGAGTCATTTATTTTGGCGATGTTGACGAGGATACGGTCACCAATGGCACCGAAACCTTCCAGTTCAGCAAACTCATCAGCGACCGGGCCGGTTACCGTTATCTTGAAACCCTGGGAACCCGCCCGTGTGTCTATTACCTCCCTCCCGTAGAGCGGCAATTCGAAGTTGACCGCGGATTCAACAACCTTGACCCGGTTATTCAGGAAAGATACAAGGACACGCCATACAGTAAAAAAAATAAAAAGTAACCATGGACCCACAACAAAAAAATCCATTAAGAGATTTTGCCCCTCAGCTCGAGCGGACTTCCATACAGGGATATGCCTGGATCGCCTTCCTCCTTGGTGTGATCGGACTTGGCTTCTATGCATTTATGGACCAGGTGCTTAACGGCCATATCGTTACTGGCATGCGCGACAACGTGGTATGGGGCGTATACATTGTGAATTTCATTTTCTTCATGGGAGTGAGTTACGCTGGGGCGCTTATCTCCGGCACCCTCCACCTCTTTAAAACAGCCTGGCGCAAGCCGGTTATACGCATGGCAGAATTTATCACGGTCATTTCACTGCTCATCGGCCCCTGCTTCATTCTTCTTTGCATCGGCCGGCTCGACCGCCTGCCATACCTGATCCTTTTCGGGAGAATCCAATCGCCCATCACCTGGGACGTTATCGCCATCTCAACCGATATTTTCGGCTGTTTTATCTTCCTCTATCTTGCCATACTGCGCGACCTGGCTACATTAAGGGATTATGAACTCCTCCAGCTCCCGAAATGGAGAAAAAAAATCTATAAGACACTGGCGCTTGGCTATACCGGAACCCCGGAGCAGCAGGAACGGTTAAACAGGGCTACCGACATCATGGCCACCATGGTCATCGCCATCGCCATCATCGTTTACTCGGTACTGGCCTGGATTTTCAGCGTCACCCTGCAACCCGGCTGGCACAGCACCATCTTCGGACCTTATTTCGTCATTGCAGCCGTCTACTCCGGGAGCGCCGTCCTCATCATCAGCATGTGGGTCTTCCGGAAAGTGTACCATCTTGAAGAGTATATCACTAAAAAACATTTCGTATCTGTTGGCGTGATCATGCTTGTTCTCGCCGCCTTTTTCGGCTACTTCACCTTCAGCGATTACCTCACAAAGTGGTATGGCTCAGAAAAAAATGATGAATTGCTGATCCAGCTGCTCTTTAAAAAATTCTACTGGCCGTTCATCATCTCCAATTACGTGGGGGTGCTGCTGCCGCTCATCGTGGTGGGTATTGCAAGGTTCAGGACCATCAGGAATATTACCCTTACAGCCGTCGTGGTCGTGATCGCGCTCTGGCTCAACCGCTATATCATCGTCGTCCCGACACTTGAATCCCCCTATCTTCCGATCCAGGATGCACGTCCCGAATGGCTGAATTATTCGGCAACATGGGTTGAATGGAGCCTCACAGCCACCGGAGTCGCAGTTTTTTGCCTCCTCTTTACCCTGGCATCGAAGTTCATCACCATTGTTCCGGTCTCCGGAATAGAGGGAGAAGGCAAAAAAGAGGATGTGTTAATTTAGTCATTCACCGGAACTACTCAACCAATGCATATGAAAAGAGTTTTCGCATGTATGTTTTTTCTTCTCGCACTGGGTTCCCTGGTCATTCAGCCGGAGAGATCCTTTGCCGAAGGAAATACCGATTCGACCAGCACGGCTGTTGAATCAAAACTCGCGCTGAATTACCTGTGCGGCGCAGATACGGTGACACTCACCGCAACGCTAGGCATTAAAAAAGGAGATGCAACGCTTGCCCTGAAAAATGCATGGGTGGAACTGACAGCGTCAAACGGCACGATCTGCAAACTGCTGGGCAAGGCAAAAACAGACCAGGAGGGTAATGCCGTAATTAAAGCTGCATCTTCAGGACTGCCCGCAGATAAAGACGGGATGGTTGCATTTTCTGCAAAATTCGCGGGCAACGCCAAATATCCCGCCGCAGAAGCCTCCTTCAAGGCAAAGCCTGCCAAAATCCGTCTCTTTTTCAGCATCGAGGATTCCCTGAGGATATTGAAGGTCACGGCAACTGAGAAAAATGAAAAAGGCGAAGAGATTGCCATTCCCAAGGAAAAGGTGCTCATTTATATCCCGCGGCTCTTCAGCCTCCTGAAAATCGGTGAAATCGCCCTGGATGAACAAGGTACGGGTACCATGGAGTTTCCTAAAGAGATTGTCGGGGATACGCTTGGAAACCTCATGGTGGTGGCTAAAATAGAAGAAAATGACAAATTTGGCTTCGTACAGGGACAAAATATCATAAACTGGGGAGTTCACAAACAATATTATAAGGCAGAAGTCCCCTCCCGTGAGCTGTGGACGCCGATCGCCCCCCTGTGGATGATCATCACCCTCATCGTCATGCTCGCCGGCGTATGGGCTCATTACATCTATGCCGTGTATGAACTGGTCATGATCAGGCGGCTCAGCAAAAAAGATAAACCGCTGTTTTAATTTTGAATTGTTTTATAGGTAGCTTTGCCCCATGATGAAACAGGGTTTGGATACCCCCGGGGTTCTGGAAGCCCTGTCAGGGGGGGATATCCGCAAAGCAAATGAATTGATGGGCTCAGCCTGGTGCATCCGGGGACTGGTTGTTCATGGAAACCATCTTGGACGTACCCTTGGATATCCTACTGCAAATCTTGAACTGCCCGATGGCAGCCCCTTTTTACTGGCCAATGGCGTTTATGCTGTCAAAGCCATCGTAAATTCCCTGGTTTACAACGGTATGGCCAATGCCGGGTTTCGTCCGACCATTGCCGGTAAAACGCTTACGATTGAGGTCAATTTATTTGATTTTTCGGGCGACCTGTACGGCAAAACCCTCGTTGTCTCTTTTTACGACCGCATCCGTGAAGAAAAAAAATTCGAGTCGCTCGACCACCTGGTTCAGCAAATTCACCTTGATAAAACAGAGGCCCTGAGGTTACTTTCCCAGAGGCACCATCCGGATCCCGATGCCAAGAACACCAGCGGCAGATAAACGGGGTGTAAGGTTTTCTATCTCAATTTTCAGGATGCCCGGTTTCGCAAGCACAAGCCCCTTCTTCAGCAAGATTGTTCCCTGGCACGAGTCTTTGCCGCACTCGATGCAAAAATTGCCCGATTTCGATTTCACCTCCATCTGGTATTCGTTGATCCGCTCCTCCCCCGACGGCGTATTCATAACCATATTGAAATTGAGGGTTTCATACTGATAATCAGGCATAAACCTTGCAAACAGGTAAATATTATACGTGTTGGCTTTTTCAAACGGGATCTCAAAACTCAGCAAATTGTACCTGCCCCATGATTTATCCTGGAACCGGTGATATAACTCCCTGCTCTCATCCTTTCTGCAACCGGGTAATATCAATGCCACGATGGCCAAAAGCATGATTGCCAGTACCGGAATGTCTATTCGTCTCTGTTCAGGATTGTTCTTCATCTGATGGAAATTTTATGATAAATGTCGTGCCTTTCCTCTCTTCGGTAACAAAGGTAATGTTCCCGTTCATGCCTTCCACAATGCCCTTCACAATTGCAAGCCCCAGACCCATGCCGCTTGTTTTTGTCGTAAAGTCAGGCTGGAAAATCCGTCCGGTGCGTTCGGGTGATATTCCGCAGCCGTTATCTGAAACCTTCACCACAACCTCTTTCTGATCCCTGGCGAGGTGAACCCTGATCATTCCCTCCTTATGATCGCCAATCGCCTGGACTGCATTATTCAACAAATTTGTGAACAGCCGGATAAGTTGAGAACGGTCTCCAACGATAAAACACTCCGGGTCATCATGCTGAAATTCATAACGGATCCGGGTTGCATCCTGGTACAACGAAAGGGAAAACCCGATGACCTCTTCCATGTCAACCCGGGTAAATACCACTGTCGGCATTTTTGCAAAATCGGAGAAGTCGGAGGCGATCACCGAGAGTGCATCTATTTGTTCAACAAGGGTTTTTGTGAACCGGGCAAGACGTTGATCCCAGTCTGCAGCCTTATCATTCCAGGCTTTTTCAAGATACTGCGCACTGAGTTTCATCGGGGTAAGCGGGTTTTTTATCTCATGGGCTACCTGTCTTGCCATCTCCCTCCAGGCATTTTCGCGCTCCGAACGGGCAAGCATGTCGGCACTCCGGCTCAATTCGTCAACCATCCGGTTGTATTCCGACACCAGTTGGCCAATCTCATCATTTTGCTTCCAGCCGATCTTATCGTTTACCATCCCAAGCCTCAGTTTCGACAATTTTAGGGCAAGCATGCCCAATGGTGCTGTTATATAATTGGATATCAATATAGTAATAAATATCCCGAACAGGATCAACAGGATATAAACATTGAGGAAGGTAACCAGGAATGAAGAAATCTCCTTTTTCGATTCGTCCTGTTTCGCGAAATAAGGCAGATTCACAAACCCCAGAAGCTGGTCGTGCTGGTTATAAAAAGGAAGATAGGCCGAATTGAAGTGCATGTTTCCGATCGACTCATGGTGAATGAAAATGGAGTTTTTCTCCGCGATCAGTTTTCGGCAAGCCATGGCATTCATTCTTTCCGACAACAGGCCTTCTTCAAATATCTGGGGGCGGCTCGAGGAAATCAGCGCCCCTTTCTCATCGTAAATATTGATATCCGTAAAGAAAACGTTCGACAATTTGACCAGGAAATCCTCCAGTTCGCTTTTCGCGACCTCCCGCATGTCAGGCAGCGGGCTGTATTGATGCTGCACTTCAACCACCACCGAACCGGCCCTTTCGCGCAGGTTGTCAACATTCTTCTGATAATTGATCTGGATAATGTTGATCACCTGTACAATCCCGATCGCAAGCATGGTCACCACAAGGATGCCGGTCAGGGAAAAATGGAGCCGGTTTCTCAGGCTGGCCGGAAGATGATTGAAATTCACCGGGAAATGTACCATCCCTGCAACGACCAGTGCCATGACGGCAAAAAGGATGAACAGGTAGGAAAACGGCGTTGCATAAGAGAGCAGGTTGTCCTCTTTTTTACTGATGAGCAAGGTGTCTCCCTCATTAATATGAAACTGATAATGGACAATGGACCCCTCTTTAAAGGAGGATGCAGAAGCAGAAAATTCTTTGTATTGCTCCAGGTCGGTCTTGTAATCGGTTGTTCCTACCGCACGGATCAGCCTCCCGTTTTGAAATAATCCGTATGAAAAATCAGAAAGGTTCGGAAGATCCATCCTCGTTTTATCCATCAATAACCCCGGATAACCCGGATCACTATCTGCATTTTTTAAATTGAATTCGATGAAAATGGCCGGCTCGGCCAGGGGGCCCGATTCGAAATCATTCAAGGAAAATATGGCGAGGTAATATTCCTTGCCGGCGCCGTAATCCAAAAAGAAGAGGTTCGGAAGCATCGTCGCCTTTCCGTAATTATTGATGAGTCCGCGAAAGTAAGCGTTGCAGTTAACAAGATTGCCCTGCGGCTGAATGCGCAGCGTCTTGGCTGGATCACAAAATGTAACCTGGAGTTGGTACTTTTTCCAGTAATCCTTAAAGTATTGTTTTTTCAGATAACCTGCAAGGCTGTCCTGCCCGGGTTTGTTCTCTCCTGTATCCGGGCTTATCCATTGATTCAGGATCGAATCGGCATGCATGTGCCGCTCTACCTGCTCATACAACACTTCCGTTACAGGGTTTCGCTGGGTGGCCAGTTTGCAGGCCAGCAGGTTCAATTTTTCCGTCTCCTTTACCATATTTGCCTTGTTTAACAAAAACGTCGCAAAAATTGCGTAAAAACAGAGAAAGAAAAGGAGGTGCTGAACTGCGAAAAAGTTCCTTTTTGATAATTTAAAATACCAGGCCGATGCAAGGTAAACAAGAAAAAAAAGTGTGACTGTCACATTCGGGTTCCATCCTGTCACACGGCAAATCAGGAACCAGATGGCTGCAACAGTAAGTGCTGACAGCACCTGCCATTTCAGCAACCGCACGGGTAAATAAACACCATCAAACACCTTTGTGGAAATCAGCCACAGCGAAAACAGGAGGATGGCAATGATAAACAGCCCGAACCCGCTTTCCCGGGTTAACCCGAAAATATTCTGTAAATCGAGGGAGAGCGAAGAGTTGATGACCAGGTCGGTTACAAGGTTTCCGGCAGCCTGGAACAACAGCAGCATGGCCAACATGGCAATCATATTCCATGCAAACCGGCCGGCATGCCGGGTCGTGTCCAAAACCGGCCCGAAATTACCCCTCAGGTAAACTACCAGCGATATCACAAACAACACCACGGCATTCATTGTAAAATCTCCCAGCGATGGCAGGAAGGCAGAGGAAGAGTACCCTGACGGCCCAAAAAGAGCCAACTGGTAAATCTCGGCAGGAAATCCCGCATATCCCTGGATGATCCTCAATAAAATGACCGACGTACTATAGAAAACAACGAACAGGTTGTTTCTTTTCCTGAGCCATGCCCATCCTGAAAAAACCCTGAACAGGAAATAGAGCCAGCACAATGACCCGACAAAAAATAAAAGAAATATCACCCCGGCCAGACCCTCCTCCTCCGGCTGGTAATTTTCAAAACCGAGACTGAACAGGTAAGTTCCGTCGACCGTATAAACAGGGTAAGCACCGATTTTCCCCGAAATCGCAACAGATGCCGGGATGTTGAAGGAAGCAGAAAACTGGTTTTGGATAAATTCATTCTGAAACGGAAACCTGTTTTTGACCAGGTATCCCCCCAGGAAAAAATAGGGGCCTTTGTGCCTGCCATGGAATTCATACCATCCGTTTTTTAAATCGCAGGCAAAATCGGGTCGCCCGGTAAATTTTCTAAAATCGGACGGCAAAATAACCTTGTTGTTGTTCCAATAGATCAGCGAATCCCCCCGGTAGACAAACAACAAATTTCCATCATCCTCCTCTTTCTCCCCTGCAAAATAAATTCCGGCTGAACTTTCAATTTTCGGATTTTCGAAAAAATTATCGCACAACAAATCAACCCGCCTTTTTAACTCCTTTTCTATCGCTTTGTTTTTCTTTTGAAACTCAATGGAAATTTGCCGGGGATTATCTTTATGATCCAAATAGAGGCGAAAGCCATATATTGAAAGATACAGCAACACTGCCATCAGAAAACAGGGAAATCTCCAAAAACGGAGGCCTCTTTGACGTGAATTCACTAAGTTACAGATTTACAATGCAATGTATCAGGGCTTTCAGGACGCATATAAAGACGGTTCAGGGAAGGGTTGATGGTTTTCCTTAAAACGCCTGCTGCGTTCGTTACAGGGGCTAAAATTAAGCTTTTTTTAATGAAAGGACGAAAATCTGGCTCGAATGTCCCCTTCCCTCTCTTCCCGCCTGAAAATTCGACCAAAAACCAGAAAACAGGGATGTGAAATAATTATTTTTTTCTGACCGGTATTTTTCACTCAACATCGAAACATAATATGCATCGAGTTTCTGGGGAATTATTTTAATGGTTTCAAATCCATGATTCCCGACCAGTTTATCCATGGTGGATTTATTAAAGTGGTAAAGGTGTCGTGGCACATCATAGGCTGCCCAAAACTTTCCATACTTGCCTGCATCCCATGAATTGCTGTTCGGAACGGCAACCACAAAAATTCCTTCAGGATGGAGCATCCCTTTTACGATTTCCAGTGTTTCATTCAGGTCATGAACATGTTCCAGCACATGCCACATCGTAATGCAGCCATAAGTCGGATTGGAGATCCCAGCCTCACCCAGCTCATTAAATACTTCAATGCCATTTACCTTCCGGGCATATTCACGGGCCTTGTCATTGGGTTCCACTCCGGTCACTTCCAGTCCCCTGGACTTGCAGTAGTGGAGAAATTCGCCGGTACCGCATCCGATATCCAGAATTTTTCCTGCATGCGCATGGCCGGCAACAATGCCGTATTTGCCTTTGATTGCATGGACCCGTGCAAGTTTGTATATTCTGCTGAATAAATTCGCCTTTTTTGCGTCGTGTGAAATGTACTCTTCCGACTGGTAATACCTCCCGATCTCATCCTTATCCGGCCGGGGGTTGACAAATTTAAACCCGCAGCCATCACATTGTTGTATGATAAACTCCTCCCTGGTAAGAAAATAATCACCGGTTTTCAGGAAGAGAGAAAAACTTCCTTGATTACAAATGGGACATTTTACTATTTTTTCCTGCATTTCTTTAGCGTTTCACGTGGAACATCAACGACCCAGGTAGACAATCAGTACCGAAATATCAGCCGGAGAAACTCCGCTGATCCTCGATGCCTGCCCGATGGTTCGAGGTTGAACCTTGTTTAGTTTTTCCCTGGCCTCATGCGACAAAGAGATCAGTTTTGAATAATCGAAACCGGCTGATAAAGCATAATTTTCAAGGGTTGCCAGCTTATCAACCAGCTCCTGCTCCTTTACGATATAGCTCTCATATTTGATCTTCAATTCTGTCTCCTCAACAATTTCCTCATCGTTAAAACCATTCTCCCGGGCAAAATTCCCGACCTCCTCAACCTCCTCCATCATGTCTTTAAGAAACAGCTGCGGCCTTAATAATATTGCAGCGGCTTTCTGCTTTTGAGCGATGCCATTGGTGTTTTTCCTGGCCAGTAAATCATTAATTTTAGCAGGTTGGAGGCTTAATCCACCCAAAAAAGAGGTGAAATCATTTACCTTCCGGTATTTTTCCGTAACCGTTTCAAGCCTTTCCCGTGAAGCAAGACCTATGTCAAAAGAGAGCTTTGTCAGCCGTTGGTCGGCATTATCCTGCCGCAGTAAAATCCTGTATTCTGCTCTTGAAGTAAACATGCGGTAAGGTTCTTCAGTTCCCTTGGTTATCAGGTCATCAATAAGGACGCCAATATAGGCATCCGAACGCTTAAGGATAAATTCACTTTCCCCTCTTATCTTCAGGTTCGCATTGATCCCCGCCATCAAACCCTGGGCGGCAGCCTCCTCGTATCCGGTTGTTCCATTGATCTGTCCGGCAAAATAAAGGTTTTCGATCAGCCTTGTTTCCAGCGTGAAATTCAACTGGAGAGGCGGGAAATAATCATATTCTATGGCATAACCCGGTCTGAAAAACCGGGCTTTTTCAAAGCCTTTTACCTTTCTCAATGCTTTGAACTGAACATCTTCAGGAAGAGATGAAGAGAACCCGTTAACGTAATACTCCACCGTATCCCACCCTTCCGGTTCAATGAAAAGCTGGTGTCTCTCCTTTGTTGCAAAGCGATCGATTTTATCCTCAATAGACGGACAATACCTTGGCCCCTTCCCCATTATCCTGCCTGAAAACATCGGTGATTTATCGAATCCCGTCCTCAGGATGTCATGCACCTCCGGGCTGGTATAGGTGAGCCAGCAACTTCGCTGCTTTTTCAATGCCGGGGTATTCATATAGGAGAATTTCCCCGGAATATCGTCACCCGGTTGCTCTTCCATTTTCTTAAAATCGAGGGATCTGCCATCCACTCTCACCGGGGTTCCGGTCTTCATCCTGCTGGCTTCAAATCCGAAATCAATCAACCTTTTCGTTAATCCCAGAGAAGCCCCATCCCCCATTCTTCCACCCGAAAAATGCTTTTCACCGATATGAATCAACCCATTTAAAAATGTTCCGTTTGCAAGAATAACCGCCTTACATTTAATGACCAGTCCCAACCCGGTTTTTACACCCGATATTTTTCCCTGCTTAACCTCAATATCAACCACTGAATCCTGCCAGAAATCGACATTCCTTGTTCTCTCCAGCCGGTTCCGCCATTCAACCGAGAAGAGCACGCGGTCATTTTGCGCTCTTGGACTCCACATCGCCGGCCCTTTTGACCGGTTCAGCATCCTGAATTGTATCATCGTATGATCGGTCACAATCGCAGAATATCCACCCAAAGCATCAATTTCCCGAACAATCTGTCCTTTTGCAATTCCTCCCATCGAGGGGTTGCACGACATCTGGGCCATGTTCAACATGTTCATTGTAATCAATAAAACTTTCGAACCCATGTTGGCTGCAGCGGCTGCAGCTTCACAACCGGCATGCCCTGCACCAACCACAATTATATCATATTTCTGCATGCTTTATGCTTTTGTTTCACGTGAAACATTTCAATTAATACTAAAATGCCATTCTAATGGAGAGAAAAAAAATACTTGGATTGACACCCCTAAAAAAATATTTTAAACCACTCAGACACTTAGATCACTAAGATACACTTAGAGAAAATCAGATAATATCCTCAGTGCCTCTTTGTGTCCTTAGAGCCTCAGTGGTAAACAAACTAAATATACCGATTCCTATTCAACAGAAATTAAAGCCGAAAGGTAATAATCTTCCTTCTCCCTCATGGTTTGCTTTTCGCTTGCGGAGGCATCATTATACCCGATTAAGTGTAAGACCCCGTGAACCATTACACGATGCAACTCATCTTCTATTCCCTGTTTAAAAATACTGGCGTTCTCTTTTACACGAGGCAAACTGATAAAAATATCGCCACTGACAAAACCCTCTTCACTTTCGTACGGGAAGGTAATTATATCAGTTAACGTTTTGTGCTTCAGATATTTAAAATTCAATTTAGACAAATACCCGTCATTACAAAAAATAAAATTAAGTTCGCCTGCAATTCTCCCCTCCTTTCCCACCACACCGCCAATCCAACTCCTTAATTTTCCCTTTTTTCTGACCGTATAGGATATCTCCTCGTTGAAAAAATTTATTGCCATGTCACTTCCTGTGAACTACTACCTCATTTTTACTCCAATAGGCTTTCAGGTGATTCATCCGGCCAAGCGACTTCTCATAATTGATTCCTGAAACATAGAAGACAACCACAATGCTTTCGGCATGCGGGGATATGGAAATTTCATCAGCCAGTGCTCTTATAACAAAAATATCCCGAGACAATTTATGCCTTCTGATCTCCCTGTCAAGGATGTCTTCATTTTCAATGATGGTTTCATAACCGGCTCCAAGTTTCAGCGTAAACACCATCCCCCGAGCCTCCCTGTCAAAACCAACTTCAACAGGTTCACTTCCTGTTGAATTATGTATGTCGAACAAAATAACCGCCGCTTCCGAAGTGGCCAGCATGACATTGCCGAAATGCTCACTTCCCACATTGTAGTAATCGCAAATCTCCTCTATAAATCCTTCCAGTTTTGCAATCTCAGGTTTTCCCTTAATTACCAGCACTCTACGATCCCGCTTCATATCAATTTTCAATTTTTACAATATAGCTGCTTACTTTATTTTTATAAAAAGAGTTGATGCCCGGCAGAATCAATTGAATGTTGTCAAGGCTGGCTCTTTTTTTCATGTTATACTGATATTTCAGTCCAGGGTTACTGTTTTGTTGAGTTTTTGCTTCCGTAGATTCTCTTTTTTCTTCCTGATCCCTCATTTGCTCCGCCTTTTCCGACTCCAGAAGCCTGGTCATGATATTCTGCTGCCTCCTGATCGTTTCCGCCGTGATGCTTTTATTAATAATATCCTTTTCGATCTGCTCCATATCCCTGGCTGCATCATTTAACGTACCCTGGTCCTTTACCCCTTTCGAACCCATTTCATCCTGGTATTTTTGCATCTCATTTCGCAAAGCCTCCTGCTCGGCAGCAAGTTTTGCAAGTTCCCTGCTCATTCCGCTCTGACCCTGGGGTTTTCCCTTGCCGTCTTTTTTAGCCCCATCCATCCCTTCTTTCAACTTCTGGAGTTGCTTTCCGATCTTCTCCTGGAGATCCTTCATGTTCTTCGCCGATTTCTTTCCCTTACCGCTTCCCGAAGGATTCTGACACGATTTATTCCCCGATTTGGCCTTCATGCTCGACGACATCTTCTGGTTCATTTTCTCCAGCGATTCGTTGAGCAATAACGCCAGGTTGTTGATGGAGGTCATGGCGAACTGCTGGTTTGCAACCGCCATGCTGATGTTTCTCGTATCCATGGCATCCAGTGCAAGATCAATGTTCCGGTTGATGGATGCAATCTCCTTCGATACAATCGGTTTGATTTCAATCTGTCGTTTTGCAATGGCCTTTAAAGAGTCTTCAACGACTTTGATCTTATCCCCAAACTCCTTCTGCTGGTAAACCAGTTCAGTGTACCTGGGGTCATTTCTCGCGATCTGCCTGGTGCTTCCTATCAGATCTTCCTGGTCGAACGACAGTCGTACCAGGTTTTCAAGGATCATCCTGAGGTTCGCCGCGTCTTCCTCCGCCTGTTCATCTTCATTCTCCTCCTGTGATTCCTCCATTTGTTTAGCCAGTTCCTTCATTTGCCTTGCGGTCTTCTTCTGGGCTCCTGAAGCCTCCTTGCTTTTTTTCTCCTTCAGGTTCTTCGAACTTTCTGAAAGACTTTTATTGATGCTGTCCTGCTTATCCTTTGTTTGACCCAGATCGGCAGGGGTTTCCAGCTGTTTCGCCTCCTTCTCCAGTTCACTTACCTTTTTTGCAATGCTGTCGGCCTTTTGTGCGATCTCATTTTGCTGTTCAACCAGCTTTTCGTTATTCTGCGCCTGTTTCTCAGTCTGATCGGCCAGCTTCTCCTGTTTTTCAGCTGTTTTCTTAAGATCATTTACTGTTGTTTCAAGTTTCCGGTCGAACTCAATCTGTTTTAATAAGGCAAGGTTCCTGTCCAGCTGCGTCTCAAGTTCCTTATTCGACATCTTCATCTTCTCCAGCAGGTTTCCCAGTTTCTCCTTATCCACCTGGTTCAATAGATCTTTCATCTCCTGGATCATTTTCTTCATCTCCTCCGAAAGCATCTGCTCCATCATTTCATTCAGCTGTTTCTGCTTTTCAACGATCCGCTCGCTGGTTTCCAGGTATTTTTCTTCAGCCTTGATATTCTCACTGTTTTTCTTCTTTATCTGATCAACCTTGTCTTCAATCGCCTGGTTGGCCTTGATGAGATCCTCTATCTTTTTCTTTTCCTGCCAGGAGATGGAGGTCTGATCCACAAGCTTTTTGTTCAGATCCTCCATGGTCTTTTTAATTGCCTTCGCATCTGTAAGGCTCTTCTCCAGGTCCTGGTTCATCGTTTGTTCATTCTTATCCGTGCGCTGGGCAATCTCTTCAATGGTAGGTGTTGAAAGGGTCTTTAATTCCGATTTGGTCGCCTTGGGGCCATGTATGCCGTCATTGTCCCATACTTCAAAATAGTACTGCATGTTCTGACCAGCAGCCGGCAGGAATTTAAGCAGATCGACCGCGTAATAAAACACCTGGTTGTTGACCGATTTTTCAATGGGAATTGTTTCCGTTTTCATGACGCGCGCAGTGGTGTCACCCTTGGCAAAAACGGTATAATTAAAGGTTAAATTGGTAAAACCATAATCGTCCTTGATCGTTCCTTTGAAAAAGAGGTTGGTTGCCAATGCAGAATCGGCCGATTCTGTAACAAAAACAGACGGAAATCCATCACTCACCACGCTGATCCGGTATTTCAGGGAGTCAGACAGATAGGTATTCGCGTTTACAGGCGTTATGCTGTATGCAGCAGACTTCATTACTTTGCTGCTGTGCGAGAAAGTGTTTCCATCGACCTTTGACAGCGTAACCAGATCGTTTTCAAATCTCATTTTGATCGCCGACACATCCTTTGTGAAAAAATTCCAGCTGACCACCGACCCCTCAGGAATCACCAAATCTCCCTGGTTTTCAAACTTTTCAGCAGGTTTGTTTATGTATCCCGGGAAGTTTACAACCACATCAAAATTCAGGATGGTTGGTTTTGGAAAAACCTTTATCTCGTATTCTTCCGACCTGTAATCATTTGTAACCAGCCTGAAGGGTACGCTTGCCTGCAACGATTTAAAAAGATACGAAAAAATAAACCCTTTGTTCCGGACCAGTTTAAAGGTACCTTCTTTCGTTTTAACATACACCTCTGATGGAATTTCCGACCCGGTAATTTTCACAAGCAATTCAAAATCCTCCTGCTGAATCGCAGTAAGGCTCTTATTTTGAATGGCAATTTCGAATGGCAGGGGGTTGGTAAAAGTCTGGTTAAACTTGATCAGGCGCCTTGTAGGGTCGGAAATGGTTTTGGGCGATACGACCACCAGGAATAGAATGATGGCGACAGGGATCATCGCATAACGCAGGAAGCGCAGGTTTTTCCGGAAATCAACCACCACGCCGAACCGGAAAACCTTCAGCGCATTCGTTTTCTGTTCGATGCTTGCCGAAAGAAGTTCGGAACCCTCCCCTGCTGTGTTCTGTTGTTTGATCAGTTGCAACGTATTCAGCAACTTATCCTGGATTTCTGAAAAATGGGTACCTATGATCTGGGCCGCCTGGTCATGCGAAATAATTTTCCCGATCTTGATCAGTTGCAATACCGGTACAAAAATCAACCTGGTCAACAGAAAAAGTGAGAGTGCAAGAAAGGTGAAAAACAAAACCATCCGCACCGCCTGGCTGAAGTGAAAGAAATACTCCAGCGAGACAAAAACAAGGTAAAAGACTGTAAGCAGGGTCAGCGACCACAGTACTCCCCTCATCAGCCGGTTTTTATAATACTTCCGGATGAAGTGATCAAGTTTTTTAAGAAGAATCTGGTTGTCTGCCATTGTATATTTTATCTTGAGAATAACGGCGTGTAAAAATGTTTAGTATCCTGTTGCAAAAGTACGAATATAACCCGCAAATGATTTTCTAAATGGTCAGAATAGCCTATTTTTGTACCTTCCTAAATAAAAAACCAGATGAAATCCCAGCATGTTCGGGTACGATTTGCCCCCAGTCCGACCGGCCCGCTGCATATCGGCGGAGTGAGGACTGCTTTATATAACTACCTCTTTGCTAAAAAGCTTGGGGGAACCATGATTCTCAGGATCGAAGATACCGACCAGAACAGGTTTGTTCCCGGTGCTGAAGAGTATATAGTGAATTCACTCGCCTGGTGCGGCCTCGATTTTGACGAAAGCCCTGAAAAAGGAGGTCCGCATGCCCCCTACCGTCAGTCGGAACGCTCCGAAATTTACCGGGGTTATGTTCAAAAGCTTCTTGACGACGGACACGCCTATTATGCTTTTGACACGGAAGCTGCCCTGAACGACCTGCGCGACCGGGTAAAAGCAGGCGGGGTGACTTTTCAATACGATCAGCAGACAAGGAAATCCCTTCAAAATTCTCTTGCCCTTCCCGAAACGGAGTGGAAAAAAAACATCGCCGGCGGAATGGCCTATGTGGTCAGGGTGAAAATTCCGGAAAATGAACAGGTGGTGGTGCATGACCTCATCCGCGGCGAAGTTGTTGTAAATACTTCAAACCTCGACGACAAGGTGTTGTTCAAATCCGACGGACTTCCCACCTACCACCTGGCCAATGTGGTTGACGATTACCTGATGCAGATCACCCATGTGATCCGCGGGGAGGAGTGGCTGCCGTCGGCTCCGCTTCATGTAATGCTCTACCGTTTTTTCGGATGGGAGGATATCATGCCGCAATTCGCCCACCTTCCCCTGATCTTAAAGCCCGATGGAAACGGAAAATTAAGCAAAAGGGATGGCGACAGGCTGGGTTTCCCTGTTTTCCCGACAGAATGGAAAGACCCAAAATCCGGTGAGATTTACTCCGGGTACCGCGAATCGGGCTACCTGCCCGAAGCGGTAATCAACATCCTGGCCCACCTGGGCTGGAACCCCGGTACAGAGCAGGAACTCTTTACCATGGATGACCTGATTCAGCAGTTCTCCCTGGAAAGAGTCGGCAAACATGGTTCAAAATTCGACCCCGAGAAGGCAAAATGGTTTAACCACCAGTACATGCAAAAGAAATCGGAAGGCGAACTCTCCCTCCTACTGAAGCCTTACCTGGAACAGCACGGGGTTTCGCCCTCCGCGGAATACCTGGGCAAAGTCGTCGGTCTTATGCGGGAGCGTGCCTTCCTGGTTCCTGACCTGTGGAATTCATCGTGGTTCTTTTTTGTACGGCCTGAAAAATATGACCTGCAGGTCTATCAGAAAATCTGGCAACCCTCAACCACAGGGTGTATCACCGGCTTTGTACAGGAGGTTGAAAAACTGCAGGATTTCAATAAGGAGACCCTCCACACGCTCGTTCAGGAATTTACATCAAATACCGGTGTGAAAATGGGTCAGCTGATGAATCCTTTACGTCTCCTGCTGGTTGGTTCAAACCAGGGGCCTGGCATCATGGATCTGGCCGGTGTGCTGGGAAAAGAAGAATTCCTGAAACGAATCAGCACCGGCCTGGACTCCCTGAAATAAGCCCTGTATCATGCTTCCCTGGTTATCCTGCAGGTGGGTATCATCTCCCGTGCATGTGGGGAGCATGTGGGGAGCACTTTTCGAAGAACAGGATAATAACTGAACGTATATGAACATATTGAGTATATCGTTTCGGATCTAAAACATAGACGATGTAGGCTGTATCCTGAGGTTTTTGGCTGTCCGGCCAGGACAAAAGTATCTTCAAAGCCTTCAGGATTCCTATTTGTCACGAAAGAAACACAACCAGTATAAAACAGTGCGCTCTTCCTGATCACATAATTGTAGCCTGTGAGGGTTATTAGTCCTTTGTAGTTGAAGGTTCCTTATGGATTTAGCCCCGGGTTCTGCTGGTTATCGGCATCCGGGACTTTTATTATGGACTGTGATTTTTTGTTAAAAAATATTAATTTGAATTATTGAATGGATAATATCATAATAATAGTCGTAAAATTGTACTGTATAATATTAATTTTCACATTGTTATATTATTCACAATAAATTCTCCGGCCATGAAAAAAGTAGTAACTTTATTATTTTTGTTCCTTCTTGCAGGGATGAGCCTATATTCCCAGGTAGGTATCAATGCAGACAACAGTGCGCCCGATGCATCGGCCGGGTTGGATGTAAATTTCAGTGATAAAGGTGTGCTTTTACCCCGCATGACCCATTTTCAGCGCAACGCGATCGCGAGCCCTGCCGAAGGTTTAATGATTTACTGCACAAATTGCGGTACAAATGGTTCGCTGAGCATCTTTACCAATGGCTCGTGGATGACCTTTTCGCCTTGCTCAATTGCTGCACCCAATGCAGGTTCTCCCGTGATATCGCAGGGACAGATTCTATGGAACTGGCTGTCTGTTTCCGGGACGGTAGGCTACAAATGTAACACGACACCTGATTATGAGACGGCAACAAGGGTTAAAAAAGGGGTAAAAAATCTGGTTTATTTTTCCATGATTCCATTAAGTGTTTCCAGAACCTTGCCACGTGTCATTTCCCCGGATTTGCGTGCATCAAGCATTTTCTTTAACAATAACTGGTCATCAACATCGCTTTCCTGCACAAATTCAATGCCCTTATATTTCTCTGCCATTACCCTTGCT
>CAIKNA010000182.1 GCA_903828645.1 uncultured Bacteroidales bacterium | reverse complement strand
TGACAAGGATCAGAACCCAAAGTATTATGAATCCCTGCAACTTGTTCCGGGGTGTTATCTTAATCCGGCTGCGGTTTCAGTGCTCGCCGTGGGCCATGTTGCCAAATCAAGGCAGTACCAGTCCACGCTTCCCGATTTTGTTCATCTTTATTCACTTCCGGCAACCAAATAGCAATCGATTCATGAACTTTTCTCTCCGATACATGTTGCTCATGTTCTTCCTACCCGGGTTGTTCATCTCCTGCGGCCAATCTCCCAAATCGCCGGAGTCAGCGAGTGAAGAGTTTGCGGTAAAGGATTTCATCCCTGCAACCAACTGGAAACAGGGGGAAACCCTTTTTCTCGACTATGCCGGGGCGATGGCCCACGGTTTTGTCATCCCGGGAATCAGGCAGGTTGAGGGCGGTTTTTTTACCCTCGAATTCAAACTGAAAAATACCGGGACCAGGCCGCAGAAATTTGCGTATAAGATTTATTACCAGAACGAATCCTATAAATTCCCGGAACGTGATGGGGTCGACACCACCAAACAACATGAGCATGCATGGGAGAATTTTTACGGAAGCTGGGAAGACACGGGGATCACGTTCGCTGAGACAGGGATCATTGAACCCGACCGGGAATTTCATACGGTGAACGGTAAATTCAGGATCGTCGGAAACCCCAGGAATGAACAACGTTATTTTGAAAAGGGGCAGAATGACCGTTGGAAACGCAACCCGCGCGTGGGAAATTACAGCTTCATGCTGGTGGTTACCACGGCGGCAAATCTGCAGGAAAAACGAATTCCCGAAGCCGTGCAGGATATCGGCATGAACAGTGCCGGGGGATTCGTCGACCCCTATTTTTATTTTCTCTTCGGACCCGGAAAATCATTGAAAAACACCATTATCCAGAAATTCCCCGGGATGCTGACCGTCGTGGCCAAACCCGATCCCGGGGCCGGAATATTCATCAACCCCAATGCCTATTCGAGGGAGGAGACAGAAAAGGTAAAAGCAGAAGGTTGCGGGCAGGATTCATCCGTTTACAGAACGGCTGCCTTTGAGCAGTTTGTCCATTTCATCGACCCTTCAACAAAGATGAACAACATCCCGGTTATTGCAGATGTGCTCAATGGCAACTACTCGCGGATGGATTATAACTGGAACAAACGTTTTTACCGCAAGGAGGAGCTCGTGGCAATCACCGCCACGGTTGCGCCGCGCCCTTGCGAAACGGTGATCTCCGACCCGGTAAACCATAAAATCACCCTCCGGAATCCGAAGGCGGAGTTCGGTAAATGGCAAAAACAGAACGTGGGTGTGATCACCCGCCACGGGATGACCTTTGGTAAATACACCGTGAAATGCAAGCTCACCGAACTGCTGAATAAAAACAACATGTGGAACGGCCTCACCAATGCCATTTGGCTCATCACCCAAAGCCAGTCTGACTGGAACTTCCGCCGCGATTGCAACAACAACGGATACATGGCCAATTATTATGGCGGACAGCAGGATCAGCGGGTAAAGAACGTAGGGTACTCCGAAATAGATTTCGAGATCCTTAAAACCGTGGCCTACTGCCCATCGTGGTTATTGCCCCCAGCCTACAACAACGGCATCGATGACCAGAAAAACGTTCAGAACTGGAATGTCCCCTTCCCTGAGGAGATCCTGGCCGATGACGACAAGATCATGGTTTCATGTACCAACTGGGATATGGCCTGCTGGCAACCGGATGAATTTCATTCAGGATGCTATCCGGTGCGTTATGAGGATAAAACTTACTGGGCCCATCGCTGGGATAAAAATTACCGTGCCCTTACGGAAAAAACCCCCGAACGAGACGACGAACTTTTCGGTTCCCCCTGGTACTATTTTCAGATCGACTGGCAGCCCGATAAAATTATCTGGCGCGTCGGACCATCCAAAGATAAAATGCATGTGGTTGGTTACATGGATGACAAAGTGACCTCGATCCCAAACAACCAGATGCTGCTCATCGTCACTCAGGAATTTCACAACACCAAATGGTGGATTGGCTCTGCCTATTCGCAGGACAACATTCCCTTCCCGAAAGTGGATTATGTAGGTGAAATCCAGGAACTGACCATTGAATAACATGAAAAAAACTGAAAATATGAAAGTGATCATTCTCGGAGCAGGGCTTGTGGGAGGCCCCATGGCCCTGGACCTTGCCGGCGACCCGAAATTCGAAGTTACCGTGGCCGATATTTCCGGCGAGGCGCTTCATAGCCTCGCTGCACGAATGCTTCTGCGGGCCGTCAAACTGAAAACCATCATGGCCGACCTCAGCGATCCTGCAAGGGTGACATCCCTGGTGGCCGACTTTGACATGGTGATCAACGCCGTGCCCGGGTTCATGGGGTTTCAGACACTGAAAGCCATCATCGGCGCTGGAAAGAACGTGGTCGACATTGCCTTCTTTATAGAGGACCCTTTCGAACTCGACGAACTTGCCAGGCGAAATAACGTCACAGCCATCATGGACATGGGGGTGGCCCCGGGGATGTGCAACGTTCTCATCGGGTATGCCAACCATCTGCTGGATGAAACGGACAATATCCTCTACATGGTTGGCGGACTTCCCGAGATCCGCGAATGGCCCTATGAATACAAGGCCGTGTTTTCCCCGGTGGACGTGATCGAGGAATATACACGCCCGGCCCGCTACATCGAACATGGAAAACTCATCGTTAAACCTGCTCTTTCCGACCCCGAATTGCTGAACTTCCCCGGCATCGGCACGCTGGAGGCATTCAACACCGATGGACTACGCTCGCTGGCCCATACCGTAAAATGCCCCAACATGAAGGAAAAGACCCTGCGTTATCCGGGACATATCGAAAAAATGCGCCTGCTGCGCGAAACCGGTTTTTTCAACCAGGATGAAATCGAGGTCCGCGGCGTCCGCATCAGGCCGATGGACCTTACCGCAAAACTCCTTTTCCCGAAATGGAAGCTGCAGGCAGGCGAGGTTGACATCACGATCATGCAGGTGATGGTGGAGGGCAGGAAAGATGGGAACAAAATCCGCTATACCTGGGACCTCTTTGATAAATATGACCCCGCAACCAAGGTCCATTCCATGGCGCGCACCACAGGCTATTCGGCAACCGTCGCCCTCCGCATGATCGCAGATGGCCTCTATACGCGAAAAGGCATCTCGGTGCCCGAATACATCGGCAAACAACCCGAATGCGTGGCTTACATGCTTGCAGGGCTCAGGGCAAGGGGGGTAATTTACCTGGAAACAATAAGTTAGCATCATATTCTTTTTTTTTCAACACAGGGAGGATAATTTATTCTGATATTTTGTAACTTTGACCGATCATTCATATATTTTCTGTAATTTTAACCGCAGAAATAAAATTGCAACCAGCCAGATGAAAAACAATCCAAAGTCATTTTCATTTTGGGGAGTGATCATGACCTGCCTCTTTTTCCTCCCTGCCTTCCCTGTTTTATCCCAGGAATCGATCCTGGTGGCCAATTGCAATGCTACCGGGAATGGGGGTTCCGTGAGTTATTCCGTTGGACAGGTCGCCTTCAATACTTTTCAATCAGCTGGCGGCACCGTGACCCAGGGGATTCAGCAACCCTTTGAGATCCTCTTCATGGACGGTATAGCAGATGAAAGTACCCTGGCGCTCGACTGCATCGTCTACCCCAATCCCGCCACCTCGGAAATAAGGTTGAAAGTCGGCCGGGTCTCTTTTGACGGACTCTCCTGCCAATTGAGAAACCCCGACGGGTTATTGTTGAAGGAGGTGAACATTGACAGCAGGGAAACGGTAATCCCAACCGTTGAATTGCCAGCGGGTATTTATTTTGTAACAGTAATCGGAAATCATAAAAACCTGACGACCTGGAAGGTCATAAAAAATTAAGGTATGAGAAAATTTTTCACCTCCGTTTTTGCCATTTTCCTGGTTCTGGCACTCAGTGCCCAATCTCCGCAAAAATTAAGTTACCAGGCAATCGTTCGCAACCAGGCCGGGAAGCTATTACAAAACACCGGGGTTGGCATCCGGCTTTCGATCCTGCAGGGGTCGGCAAGCGGTACCGTGGCATATACCGAAACTCACCAGGCGGTTACAAACGCAAACGGCCTGGTATCCGTTGAAATCGGTGGGGGAACAACCTCCGGGAACTTCGCCGGGATCAACTGGGCAAACGGCCCCTATTTCCTTAAATCGGAAACCGACCCCGCCGGGGGAACAAATTACAGCATTTCCGGTGTAAGCCAGTTGTTAAGCGTGCCATATGCCCTGCATGCACAAACAGCCGCCAATGCCTTCAGTGGCGATTACAACGACCTTACCAACAAACCGGTAACCGACGGTTCGGAAACCAGGGTGCAAGCCGGAACGAACATTTCCGTTACAGGAACAGGAACCACTGCTGCCCCCTATGTGATCAATTCAACCGGCACCGGGAGTAACCTGCCTGCTCCGGTTACCCTCACCTCCTCCCAAACCTGGACGGTACCGGCCGCAGTTTCAAAGATCAAGGTCGAATTATGGGGAGGCGCCGGTGGCGGAGGGGGTGCAGGAGCCTACTCCTATTCCTATAACCTCAACAATGGCGGCTTTGGCGGCGGAGGCGGATATGCCCAACAGGAAATCACGGTGGCACCCGACCAGCAGTTTTACGTTTTGATCGGATCAGGAGGATATGCCGGCAGCAATGCCTGGTATTCTTATCCCGGTTACTATGGCGATTCCGACGGGTCAAATGGAGGAGATACCTGGTTTGGCATCTTTAAAGCAGCCGGTGGAAACGGCGGAAAACGGGGCAGTTACTCCCTCTATACCGTGAATGGTAATCCCGGCACTGCCAACATCGGTGCGGTTACAGGTTATGCTTCCAACCCGCAGACCAACATTCTTGATATGTTTGTTGGCCTGGTCAGGACCTACCTTAGCGACCGGTTTTTGTCGTCAAAAGCAGGCAAAGGCGGCTCACTCCAGGGATATTCATCAGGTCCTTACTCGCCAACATCCGGGGAAGCAGGGGCTGCCGTCATTACATTCCTGGAATGATTCTTTGATAAGCCTGCCATCTGGGAAAACCAATACAGCCATAACCGGTTATTATGATTTCAAACAAAACCAACTTCTATTATGTCGGTTTTGCTATTGTAATTCTGCTGGTTGTCAATCATATCCGCTCTGGCGTTCTGGTAGATACCTCATTCCTGCCCAGGTTTTTTTTACTGACCCTGTTGTTGCTATTCACCACGGTCGGGCTTTTTCGAAACAAAACCACCATCCGCGTTTCTTTCGTTGAAGTTGCATTCCTCCTCCTGTATCTGTGGAGCCTGGTGTCATCCCTTTGGGCGACCGTTCCCTCCGAAGCGATCGTTCAGTCGCAGCTGATATTCATATCCTTCTCGGTTTACCTCGTTATTACAGGGTTAAATGCGCGTAACAGCCGGTTTGAAGGGATCTTTATCCGCATAGCGCTGCTGGCCATGCTCTTTACGGCCGGGCTGGCTTTTTACAAAATGTCAAAGCTTGAATTCTTTGATCCTTACCGTATCATTTCAGTTTCGGCCAACAACAACCTGTACGCGGGCTACCTGCTCATCTGCCTGCCTCTGGCGCTGGCTGGATATTCCCGTTCCGGGGGATGGTGGAAGTACCTCGCCGTTGCGGTTGGAACCCTGGCGGTATTCCTGATCGTGATTACCCAAAGCCGGGCCGTTTATCTTGGGTTGCTGGCGGCCACACTGATCATGATGGTGCTGCTGCTGGCAAGGTACAGGTCCCTGGTCACCAGGAAAAATCTGCTGGTAGCCGCGGTCGCACTGGTGCTGCTCTCCGCAGGTATCTTTGCTTTTTATTCCTCCCTCGATCAGCCCAGGAAAAATTACTTTCTGAGTAAAATTCCCGTCTGGCAATATTTCCGGTCGTATGATGACGGGCTCAGCCGGCTGCTCGAAAAGCAACGTAAGGAAAAAGCAAGCCTGACCGGAATTCCTGAATTCGATTTTGCAGGTAGTTATTATGAAAACGCCAACCTGAGGGTCATCTTCTGGAAAAAATCAGCCTGCCTGGTTGCCGCTCACCCCTTTTTGGGTGTTGGTGCCGGAAACTGGCGGATAAACGTGGCGTCCTGTCCCAAACCCGTCAATCCCGATCATACACTGAAAAACTACACATACAGCCAGCCGCACAACGAGTGGATCGGGTTCGTTTCCGAACTTGGAATTCCCGGGCTGCTTTTTGCGATCATCCTCTTCTTTCTCCCGGTAATCATTGTCCTTTTCAGGTTGGTGTCAGGGCAAGTAGTATTTCCTGCATCCACCTTGTTTTACACGGCTTTCCTGGCCGGGTTTTACCTTTATGCCTGTTTTGATTTCCCGATGAAAAGGATTGAACACAATGTGATGCTGTTTTCCATCCTCGCCTTTATGTGGGGAAATGTTCCCCTCAAAAGCTGGTCTTTTAAAATTACCGGGCATGCTGTAAAATACATCTGGCTCTGTCTTACCGGCGGGCTGCTGTTCACAGGTATCGTCGTTAGCATGAGGATCAGCGGTGAATTTTACACCCTCAGGATGTTTGCGAATGAAGGCAAAAATTATGAAAAGGTTATTCTCAACGGCCGGAAAGCCAGCAATTTGTTTTACCGGCTTACACCGAATACACTGCCCCTCGACTGGTTCATCGGGGTTGCGCAGTTCAGGTTGGGAAACCCCGAACCGGCAAAAGCTTCATTCCTCGAAGCCCTCAAGGTGACGCCATTTGAGGTAAGGGTGAAGAATGATTACGCAACCGCCCTCTATCAGCTCGGCCGGGTGCCAGAGGCAAAATCGGAACTGCAGAAAACGCTGGTCATTGATCCTTTCTTTGATGATGCAAGGTTTAACCTGGGAGCCATTTACTACTTTACCGGGCACCGCGACAGTGCTTTATACTGCATCAGGCAATGCAGGAATTCGCAGAAAAAAACCGATTTCCAGGAAGAACTTGGTAAAGAGGACTACCCGCAATGAAGGTAGGTATTCACCAGTTTCATGATCTCTTTCTCATTGTCTTTAATGGATTCACGCAAGTCCTGGTCATTGAAACTTTTTAAATACCTGATCAGCCCGTCAATAATCTTAGGCGGGAAGATGCCGAACTCTTCGTATATTTTGCGTTGCCGTTCAAGCGCTTCAGCCGAATGCCAGCATGAAAAGGGCAGTTGTTGCAACTCGTTCACCCGCGATTGATGCTTCTCTTCAAAGATGTTCACATCAACGTATGTTTTCCGGGCAAATTCAAGGGCGTTTTGCATCTCGATGCCATGCCGGGCAGCCACGGTGAGACCGGCAAATAAGAGGTATATGTCGGCCGAACCGTCAGGGCAGCGGAATTCGACCGTCTGCCGGCTTCCAAAACCTTGCTGCGCATCCTTTTCCTGTGGGTTGGCATCGGTAATCATGTCGTGTTTGCTTCCCCATCCGAGGGGTACGCGGACCAGTACCGACCGGTTGCGGTCGCCCCAGCAGATGTTGGTCGGTGCCTCCTGGTGAGGAACGAGACGGAAATAGCTTGTGGGAATCATGTTCCCGAAGGCGGTGAGTGATTGCGAAAGATCGAGGTAACCGGCAATTGCCTTTTTTGCCGTATCGGAAAGTTTTCCGTCATCGAGCATCACGCTCTGGCCGTTTTTCATCAGGCGGGTATGCACGTGCATGCCGCTTCCGGCCTTGCCTGTGGTGATCTTGGGTGCAAAAGTGATGGTAACTCCGTATTTATAAGCAAGCGACCGCAGGATCCACTTGGCAACCATCAGCTGGTCGGCGGCATCTTCAAGACGGACAGGGGTGAATTCGATCTCATTCTGTTCATAGGAAAGACCAGATTCGGTAAAATTGCCCACTTCCGAATGGCCGTATTTGATAAACCCGCCGCACCTGGCGATGGCATGCATCGCTTCGATGCGTAGTTTCTCCCATTTGCAGAAAGGTGATGATTCATGGTACCCGCGCTGATCAACGGCTTCAAACATCCGGTCCCGCTCACTGATGATGTAATATTCAAGTTCTCCCATCACCTCGAACGAAAAACCTGTCTTTTGTTTCAGAACCTCATGCGATTTCCGAAGGATGTATTCGGGTGAATTGGAAAATGGCTGGCCGTCCTTGTCGTAATAGGAACATAAAATGTCGAGTGCCGGGATCTCCGAAAAGGGATTCACAAATGCCGTACGGTACCTCGGAATGACATACAGGTCGGAAGAACCTGCCTCCACGTAGTTCGGGAACAGGCTCGATCCGTCAACCCGCTCTCCCGCACTCAGGATGCTGTCGAGATGCTGACGATCCTTGATGATAAAATTCAGCGTCTTTAAACGACTGTCGGCAGCGGAATACCTGAAATTGAGCATCTGGATGCCGTTGGCTTCAATGAAGCGGATCAGGTCTGCTTTGCTAAAGTCATCGGAAGGTTTGTCGAGAAAATGTACGAGCGAGTTGGGATTCAGCGAGATGTTTTCATTCATGGCCGGTAAAATCAATTGAAATGGAATGGCTGCAAAAGTAAGAATTTTTTATAATTTTGTCACTTGTCAATTGTCCTTTGTCACTTGTCACTTGTCATTTTTATCGCCTTCCATGTCGAACCTCAACGAAGTCATCTTTTTTACTTCATTCCTCCTGTTCATTGCCCTCATGCTGGGGATCGACCTGGGTTTTTTTCAAAAGAAAAACCATGCGTTATCCTTTAAAGAGGCCATTGCCTGGACCCTGGTTTGGGTGGGGGTCTCCGTTGGATTTTATTTCCTGGTCCGTTTCCACGGAAACTGGATCCATGGGAGTCACACCCTGGCGGAGATCCAGCAGCGGATTACAAAGTTTCACCATCCTATCGACATCACCGGGCTCGGTGTACAGGAAGCGATCAACCTTTATAATAAAAACCTGTCGCTCGAATATCTTACAGGCTACCTGATCGAATACTCCCTTTCTGTTGACAATATTTTTGTGATCGTGATGATCTTCATCTCCTTCAACATCCAGCCGAAGTACTTCAAACGCGTGCTCTTCTGGGGGATCATCGGCGCGGTGATCATGCGCTTCCTGTTTATTTTTGCCGCCAGTGCCCTGATTCAGCGGTTTGCATGGTTCCTTTACGTTTTCGGCGTCATGCTGGTCATCATCGGGATAAAAATGGCGCACGACTTCCTCTACGGCCCGAAGGATGAACAGATCGACACCGAAAAACACCCGGTTGTGAGGCTGGTTTCACGCTTTTTCAACGTGAGCGCCGATGAACATGCCGAAACATTTTTTGTGCGCAACCAGGGAAAACTTATGGTCACACCGCTGTTTATTGTGCTGATGATCATTGAGTTCACCGATGTGTTTTTCGCGGTCGATTCCGTTCCCGCGGTGTTTTCGGTGACCCAGGACCCGTTCATCGTCTTTTTCTCAAACATTTTTGCCATTCTCGGGCTGCGTTCGCTCTTCTTCCTGGTGATGGACATCATGAACCGCTTTCACTACCTGAAGATGGGGTTGGCCTGCCTCCTTGCCTTTGTCGGTGTAAAGATGCTCCTTCATGAAGTATTTAAAATCTCCACAAATGTTTCGCTGCTGGTTATAGCCTCCATACTTGTTGCCAGTGTGCTGGCGTCAAATGTTCGCAACATGATCATTAAAAGGAGGCTAAGAACCTGATTCCTAAAATGCACCATGGTATCAAAAATATTTGCAAATTATCTTCCTGAGATATTTGCACTTGGGTTTTTTCGGTCAAAACCCGGGATGGTTACAGTAAATCTCACCAGCCGGTGCAACCAGCAATGTATCTATTGCGAAATAGGCAGGGGTAGCCCTTCCCCCTCAAAAGCCTTGCTGACCATGGCCGACTTAACCTGGATCATCGATCAGATGGCAATAAATAAAATACCTAAAATCTCACTGTGTGGTGGCGAACCTTTCCTGTTTGATGGGATTGCAGATGTTGTGGCGTATGCCGGAAAAAAGAAAATCAGGTGCTCCATCACAACAAATGGAATGACTGCCTTCAAACTGACCAAAATAGAACTGGGAATATTGAAAAGGTACAAAACAGGGATTAATATCTCGATTGACTCTTTCCATGACAACATCCAGGCGCATACGCGCGGCACGGATACGGCACTTTCAAATGCCCTGGAATCGATACGGAAATTTAAGGATGAAGGCATTTCAGTTACTGTATTGACTGTTATTTCAAAATTTAACTTTCGGGAATTATCGGAGTTTTTTACCGAAGCTTATGATAGGGGAATAAAGGAGGTGCTGTTCCAACCGGTAATTTATTATTCAAATTACCCCGACAGGCCTACTGTCGATGGCAAAGCACAACTAAACGTCGGCGGGGAGAATCTTGATGAATTGATGGATGAACTGGAAAAAATATTGCAATTTGAACGGACGCACAGGATAAAAACGAATGTTTACAGGTTTTTGCCATGGATCAGGTTTTACCTGCAAAC
>CAIKNA010000181.1 GCA_903828645.1 uncultured Bacteroidales bacterium | reverse complement strand
GGCGACCCCCGGAATGCCTTTACCCCACAGGGGCGCACGAACGCTGAAACGGATATGTATAATTACCTCAGGAAACTGATTCACTGGAGGGATGCAAATGAAGTAATCCATACCGGCAAATTCAGGCACTTTATCCCTTCCGATGGGATTTATGTCTATTTCAGGTATGATTCAAAAAAAACCGTGATGGTTGTCATGAATGACAATGAAACAGAAAAAACCATAGAAACCACCCGTTACAACGAATTTTTGAAGAAATTTCAAACAGGCAGCGAAATTATCTCCGGAAATCCAATCAATGATCTTTCAAAGTTGGCTATTCAGGGAAAATCAGTTCTGATCATCGAACTTAAATAGAAAAGTGCAAAATGGAGATAGCAAAATCAAAATGCAAAAAGAAAGTGCAAATGGTAATAGGTCAAAATAGACTCTCACTTGTCACTTGTCATTTGTCAATCGTAAATCGTAAATCGTAAATCGTAAATCAAACATTCATGTTAGCAATCCAAAAGCGTCTCAGCAACATCTTTTACATTATTCTCGGGCTTCCCAGCACTGCCATGGGGTTTGCCCTGTCGATCCAGATTGCCGTGTTAAGCTGGATCCTGCGGACAAAATACAACCTCGAGATCGACCAGATCGGTATTGTATGGGCAGCGGGCCCCATCGCAGGAATCCTCGGGCAACCCATCATCGGTCTGATCAGCGACAAAGCCTGGTTTTGGGGAGGGAGACGCAAGCCATTCATCATCATTGGCGGCATCCTGGCAGCCCTGATGATCTTCGCTTTACCAAACATCGATAAAATCAGTAATTTTTTCGGCATCGCAAGCATCATGGCTGTGGCCGTCACGGTAGCGCTCACGCTCGACCTTTCCATCAACATCAGTTTCAACCCTACCCGGTCGATCATTGCCGATGTAACTCCCGATGGCCAGCCTCGCACAAAAGGCTATACCTGGATGCAATCCATCTCAAACCTTTTCGGCAGCGGGGCCTACCTGATGGGTGCCCTGATCGGCAACTATTTCCTGATTTATGCCGGGGTGGTGATCGTTCTCATTTTCTCGATCGGCCCGCTGCTGTTCATCGAAGAACCGCGCGAACTGGCCGTTTCAGCAGATGACTCGCACGGTAAAAAAGCTGAAAAGACCATGGCATCACCGACCCAGTGGGGAGAGTTGTTCAAACTCTATTTTGCCCATGGATTTTCCTGGCTGGGGATCCAGACCATGTTTGTGTACATGTTCGCCTTCCTGGAACAGAAACTGCCTGCCATGAACAACATGCCGGCAGCCGACCGCAATGCACGGCTCGGTCAGATGATCGGGTGGTCATTCTTCATCCTCAACGCGGTTGGTGCCATCTGGCCTGCCTTCATGCTGGAACCCATGAGCAAAAAGCTTGGCAGGGTAAGAACCCATGCCCTGATGGTGGCCACCATGTCGCTCGGCTATTTCGGGATCGTGATGTGGGCAAGCAGCGCCATCATGCTCTATGCCATGATGTGCATCCTCACCCTCGGATGGGCGGCTGTGGTGAGTCTTCCCTTCGCAATCATGTCTGAGAAGGTGGATAAAAGCCGCATGGGCTTCTTCATGGGCATTTTCAACCTTTCGGTGGTGCTGCCGCAGCTGATCGCCAGTTCCGTGATCGGCACGATCATCAAAAATGCCGGCGACAAAAACATCATCTTCATCATCAGCGGCGCTTCACTGGCTGTCTCCGCAGCGCTCTGGTTGTTTGTCTCCGACAAGAAAAAATCATGACACACACGCAATATGATATGAAAAAACTGTTTTTCCTGTTTTTATTCGTCCTGACCGTTACACAGATGCGGAGCCAGAGCTTCGGCCAACTCATCTCGCGTTTGAATTCTTTGCCGGAGTCGCAGCGTCAGGCGGTTGCCGACAGTTTTATGACAGCCGGCCATACCTTTCCGTTTGTTGAAGCCGATACGCTTGTTCATTTCGTTTACAATTCGGCTGCCCAATCTGTTGTTTTAGCCGGAGATGCCACTGAATGGAACCCCAGCCAGCCATTTACAAACATCAGCGGCACCACCTTCCGGTACTGCACTGCCAGCTATGAAACCGATGCGCGCCTCGACTACAAGTTCGTCATCAACGGTTCGAACTGGATCCTTGACCCGAACAACCGTTTTACCTGCACCGGGGGATTCGGACCCAATTCGGAATTGCGCATGCCGGCATACCAGGTTCCCCCGGAAACCGCCTATTACAGCATCATTCCACACGGAACAATCCTTGATACCACCTTTTACAGCAACCTCCTGGGAAACAGCCGCCCGGTGAGAATTTACCTTCCCCCCGGTTATCCATCAGGTAGTGAGGCCTACCCGCTGATCCTCTTTCACGACGGACCTGAATATCTCAGCCTCGGCAATGCCGCCAACATCCTCGACTACCTGATCGCCCAACACCTGATGCTCCCGGTGATCGGGATTTTTGTGCCCCCGGTCGACCGGACCGCGGAATACGCCGGGAACAAAATCGACCTGTTTACCGGGTTCATCACCACAGAATTGATGCCCGTCGTCGATGCCCGGTTCAGGACAAGCAGGGACCCTGCAAAACGAGCCATGGCAGGAGCTTCCGACGGAGGAAATATCTCGCTCTACATTGGCATGAAACACCCCGAACAATTCGGGAAAATTGCAGCCCAGTCTAGTGATGTCATTTCCGTTATCAGCGGAACATTTTCAGGCGGTCCAAAACTCAACCTCGAACTTTACCTGGATATCGGAACCTATGATCTCGCTGTATTGATCCCGATGGTGCATGGTTTGCGCGACATCCTCCAGGCAAAAGGATATTCGTTTCTGTTCAGGGAATGGCATGAAGGTCATAGCTGGGGCAACTGGAAAGGCCATTTGAGACTTCCATTGCTGCAGTTTTTTCCCATTTCGAGCGGGCTGAACACCCCTCAGGACCATCATGGGATGAAACTGGAACAAAACCGGCCCAATCCCTTTCATGGCCGCACGATCATTCCGTTTTCGGCACCTGCCGGTTCAAATGTGGAAATAACGCTGAGTGACCTTTCCGGCAGGATCGTGGAGACCCTGTTTTCCGGTTCGGTATCGGCAACAGAAAATATCCTGGAGTATCTTCATAAAAGTCTTCCCGGGGAATACATTTTAACCCTGAAGGAAGGCAAATCTACCAGGAACAGCATATTGATACAGGCATTATGAATATACCTTTTAACGGGTTGTGTTTATTTTATTTGTTATATCCGGCTAAGTCAACAATTGCAAAATCAAAGATATGAATTTAAAAAACTCACCAATTTTACCGGCGATCCTGGCACTGGCTCTCTGGAGCTGTTCATCAAACAACGACCTGCCGGTGGCGAAAGATCCGCAGATGATCAAACTGGCAGCCCCCATCCTGGTCAATGCCGATTCTACGGTTATCACCCTGGCCGACTACCTGTTGAGACCAAACCAGATTGACTCGGTAAAACTTGATCCCTCGCTCAGGGCGGCAATATCGCATGATTCGACCCTCATGGTGATCAAACCGGCTGAAAGGGATTTCCCAAAGCTCTCCGTCCTTCACATCTGGTCAAAGGGTTACTCCTATTCGCTCCTGCTTGAAAAATCAACGATGATCCGCTACAGGTTTACCTTTGATCCCAAAAACAAAAAATACAAACATGTCCAGATCAAAGGGCAGATGAATGAATGGAACCCCGCGGCGGGTTATCTTTTCGAGAAAGATGGCAAATGGCACATCGACTTCCAGCTTTTCCCGGGCAAATACCAGTACAAAATAATCCTTGACGGAAAGGAGAAGTCGGATCCTGACAACCGCGATTCGGTAAGCAACAACAATGGCGGTTTCAACTCTTTACTGACCCTCGGGAACCTGAACCCAACCGGCCTGCCTACCTTGTTTACCTCTGTTGCCGACGGGAGAAAGATCGTGGTCGGGTTAAAAAACAAAGCAGATTCCATCTTCGTCTTCTGGCAAAACTACCTGCTTGACCGAAAATTCTGGAAAAAAGACAGTGCAGGCATCACCATAGAAATTCCACGCAAAGCCAAAACACTCGACCGGAGTTACGTTCGTGTTTTTGCTTATAACAGCACCGGCACATCAAACCAGTTACTGGTGCCGTTACAGGATGGCAAAGTGCTCACCGAGGCTAAAAATCTTACGCGGTCCGACCGGGAGGCGATGGTAATGTATTTCCTGATGGTCGACCGATTTAAAAACGGGAAAAGGGAGAATGACGCCCCGGTGAAGGACAAGGATATCGATCCGAAGGTGAACTACATGGGAGGAGACCTTGCAGGGATTACCCAGGAGATAGAAGATGGTTATTTTTCTAAACTTGGCATCAATACTATCTGGATTTCCCCCATCACGCAGAATCCATTGGTCGGGTATGTGGAATACCCCGCGCCTCACCGTAAATTTTCAGGATATCACGGATACTGGCCCATTACCCTCACTACGGTGGATACCCGCTTCGGCAATGCAGATGAACTGCGTAAACTGGTTGAGGTTGCCCACAGCAACAACATCAACATCCTCCTCGATTTTGTTTCTCATCATGTTCACGAGGCATACCCTGTCCTGAAGGCCCATCCCGACTGGGTCACCCAGCTCGACCTGCCGGGCAACCGGAAAAATATCAGGATCTGGGATGAACAGCGGCTCACAACCTGGTTCGATGTTTTCCTGCCGACTTTCGATCTGACCAAACCGGAGGTAGCCGGCATGGTTTCCGATTCTGCAGCTTTCTGGATCAGGGAGTACAAACTCGACGGGTTCCGCCATGATGCCGCCAAGCATGTTCCTGAAAATTACTGGAGAATGCTCACCCAAAAACTGACCCGGGAAGTTGCAATCCCCGAAAACCGGAATATTTTCCAGATTGGGGAGACTTTCGGAAGCCGGTCGCTGATCAAAAGTTACATCAATCCCGGGATGCTCGACGCCCAGTTCGAATTCAACCTTTACTGGGATGCCAAGTCGGCATTTTCGATAGAAAACTTCTCCTTCCGCGATCTGAACTATTCGCTGCAGCAAAGTTTCAGCTATTATGGCGAGCATAACCTGATGGGCAACATCACCGGGAACCAGGATATGACGCGGTTTATCACTTATGCCAGCGGAGCCCTTTCTTCCAATGAAGATGAGCATGAGGCCGGCTGGAAACGCAACATACAGGTGAAGGACACCATGGGATACCGGAAACTTGCCGCCCTTGAAGCCTTCAACATGACCATCCCGGGAATTCCCGTGATTTATTACGGTGACGAATTCGGCATGCCCGGCGCCGGTGACCCTGATAACCGCCGCATGATGAAGTTTGACAGCCTGAACAAACATGAAGAGTATCTCAAAATGACCACTTCCAGGCTGACCCACCTGAGGAGTTCTAACCTGGCGCTGGTCTACGGCGATTTCACAACGATCAAGGTCAATGACAAGGTTTTTGTTTACATGCGTTCCTATTTTGATAAGGCAGTAATCGTAATCTTCAACAAAGATAAAACATCGAAAAAAATCGAATTTGATCTGCCGGAACGTTTCATGAAGTCAGGTTTCATTGCGCAGTTTGGCAATAAATTCGCCACGGAAAAAGGGAAAATGAGTATTGATCTTCAGGGAAATTCGTTTGAACTAATGACAAATTAACCGGTTTGAAGGTTGTGGAAATAACATGGCAAAATAGTAAAATCATAACTATGAAGAGCCTTTCATTAATGCTGGCCGGGACCTTGGCGCTACTGGCTGGCTGCAGCCGGCCTGGCGGGACCGGCAACACAGATGCAGGTACGCACGTTGCCTGGAGCAGGAATGCCACGATTTACGAGGTAAACATCAGGCAATACACGCCACAGGGGACCTTTAAGGCCTTTGAACCGGAGTTGCCGCGTCTGCAAAAAATGGGGGTTAACATCCTGTGGCTGATGCCAATCAATCCCCCTGGAATAAAGAACCGGAAAGGGAGCCTTGGCAGTTACTACTCTGTGAGCGATTACCTTAAGATAAACCCGGAGTATGGCACCAAAAAGGATTTCATCAACCTGGTTAAAAAGGCCCATGAACTGGGCATGAAAGTGATTGTTGACTGGGTGGCCAACCACACCTCATGGGACAACAAACTCATCACCAGCCATCCGGAATGGTACAAAAAAGATGCTTCGGGTAAAATCATCCCTCCGGTTGCCGACTGGACGGATGTTGCAGCACTCGATTACAGCCAGCCCGGGTTGCGGGAGTATATGACCGATGCAATGCGCTATTGGATCAGGGAGGCGGATATCGACGGCTACCGCTGCGATGTTGCAGGAATGCTCCCGGTCTCTTTCTAGCACGAGGCAATCCCCATCCTTCAAAAAGAGAAGCCTTTATTCATGCTGGCTGAAGACGAATCTCCCAGGATACACGATACCGGTTACTTTGATGCAACTTACTCCTGGGAACTCTACCATGCGATGAATGCGGTTGCACAGGGGAAAAAACCCGCCACGGCAATCGATTCTGTTTATGCGGCAGAAGTGAAGAAATTTGCCGGGGATGCCTACCGCATGCGTTTCACCTCCAACCACGACGAAAATTCATGGAACGGCACCGAATTTGAACGGCTGGGTGAAGGGGCAAGGACATTTGCCGTTCTCAGTTTCACTTTCCCCGGCATACCATTAATATATAGCGGGCAGGAATCGGCCATGAACCGGCGTCTGAGGTTTTTTGACAAAGACACCATCCCCTGGGGGAATTACCCGCTGGAACCCTTCTACAAAAAGCTCACGGAGCTCAAATCAATGAACAACCTCCTCGATGCCGGGAATGCAGGAGGAAAATTCATCAAAGTACCTACTTCAGGAGATCAGTTTGTTTATGCTTTCCTGCGGCAAACAGCACAAAAACAGATGTTTGTGGTGCTCAATCTTTCTGGCCAATCGCAAACCGTCGTATTGAAAGGCAGCGACTTTGCAGGCGACTACAAGGAAACCTTCACAGGGAGCAATCATACCTTCACCAAGGGTGAAAAGCTTATGCTCGGCGCATGGGGATATCAGGTATATATTGGGGATTATCAAAAAAAATAAGGTTGTGGAACTAATTCACCTTAAATTTATTATTTTTGCATCTCTTTTCAACAAAAAATACTTTAAAAGCATAATATAATTGCACAAGTGATTAACTTTACCAGTCAATAAATCCAAATGAGTATGAAAAGAAATTTACTACTGAAATTTAAAAATCTTTTATTTACGTTCCTTATTCTTGGAGGTTCAATGAGTTTGTATGCTCAAAACCTTGAAGTTACCGGATTCGTCACTGAAGCAGGTACCGGGGATCCCATGATTGGAGCAACTGTTCTTGAGAAAGGGACAACCAACGGGACGGTATGCGATGTTTCAGGAAAGTTCAAGATCAGCGTTCCCAAAGGGGCTGTTTTGAAATTTTCGCTGATCGGCTATTTAACGAAGGAAGTGACTGTTGAAAAAGCCGGTCCAATGAATGTGAGCATGGTTGTGCAGGTAACCACCCTCAATGATGTCATCGTAATCGGTTACAGCACGCAGAAAAAGACCGACAAGACAGGTGCTGTGAGTACTGTTAAATCCGACGACCTGAACGCCGGGGTTATCACAAATGCCGTGCAGTCGATGCAGGGAAAAGCCGCCGGGGTTCTCGTCTCAAAAAGCGGCGGTGACCCAAGTGCAGACTACATGGTCAGGATCCGCGGTGCATCAGGATTTGAATCCAACACACAGCCCCTTTATGTGATAGACGGGATCCCGGGCGCCGATCCGAACATTGTCTCTTCCGATGACATTGAATCGTTCAATATCCTTAAAGATGCCGCATCAACGGCTATTTATGGATCCAGGGGATCAAACGGGGTCATCATCATTACAACAAAAAAAGGCAAATCGACAGGAAATAACAAAGATGGTGTAAAGGACGATGGTTCATACAGCAATATTGAATTCAGCACCCAGATTTCCGTTGAAACCGTTGCAAAAAAGCTGAAACTCCTCAATGCCGCCCAAACGCGTGATTTCGCGAATCAGGTTCTTCAAAAAGGCAAACTGACACATCCCAACTGGACCATGGACAGTGTTTTTCTTGATGGCGGGGCGAATACCGACTGGCAGAACGAAATTTACAGGATGGGAGTCGCAACACAGAACAGCCTGAGTTTTTCTGGCGGGAACAAGCATAATTCCTACGTGGCAGCCGTGACCAACTCCAATTGGGAAGGTACCATGAAGGGAACATCCAAAGAGCAGACAACCGCCCATATTAATGTCACCCAAAAAGCATTGAACGACCGGCTCACGCTGGCAGGCAGCATTATGGGAGCCTTTGATAAAAATGAATATCAAAATTACGGCGGCTGGGGGAATGATGACATCATTTACCAGGCCATCTCACGAAACCCAACTGACCCGGTTTATACATCAACCGGCGGCTACTATCAATCACAACGGGTTTTCAGCTACAACAACCCGATCTCCGTTATCGACCAGGTTACAAACAACCGTTATGCTAAAAAATTTCTCGGGAGTTTAAAAGCCGATTTTGAAATAATAAACGGTCTGGTTGCCAGTGTCAATGTAGGGTATCTGCATGACGACAATACAACCAACTATTTCAGGCCGGTAAACATATATTCCTCACCTGATCTCGGTTATGCCAAGAAACAATACAATGCGACTTCACAGAAAGTGCTTGAATTTACAGGCGTTTACACCAAAACCATTGCGAAGAAACATAACCTGAATGCTCTGCTGGGATATTCATGGCAGGAAAACGATTACAACAGTTTCTGGATCGGAGGCCGTGACCCGCAATCAACATACTCCGGACCTGACAACCTCGCCGTACTCAATGATGTGCAATGGGGTGATTACGGTTCACTGAGAGGCATGTCCACCCTGATTGGAATGTTCGGGCGTGTTCAATACAATTATAACAGCAAATATTTCCTGTCGGCATCCCTTCGCAGGGACGGTTCCTCCAAATTTGGTGCTAACAATAAGTGGGGATGGTTCCCCACGGTGGCCCTCGGATGGAGCCTCGACCAGGAAAAATGGCTTTCCAGCGTCAAATGGCTCAGCCAGTTGAAGTTGCGCGCCAGCTACGGTGTGGCTGGAAACCAGGAGATCGGGGAATACCATAGCATGCTGCTCTGGCAGCCAACCGGCAAAGCGATCAACGCCGAAACCGGTAAGGAGGTCATCACTTTTAGTACGGCATGGAATGCCAACCCTGACCTTAAATGGGAACAAACCTCTGAAGTAAACGGAGGTATCGACTTCGGCTTTTTCAACAGCCGGTTAAGCGGATCTCTTGAAGTTTATTACAAGGAGACCAAAGATCTGCTGGGCAGCTATGTCGTACCAAAACCACCCAACATCGCATCAATTACCTTTGCAAACTCAGGATCCATGTCGAATACCGGGGTAGAACTTTTTTTGCAGGCTTACCCTATCTCGACTAAAAAATTCACCTGGAAAACTAGCCTGACCGCTTCTCATAACAAGACCGTGGTCCTCGACCTTGGCGCCTACTTCCATTCAGCCGACCAGGTGAGAAAAGAGGGATATATCTCTGGCCGCGGAATGGTCGGTGATCAGAATTATGTAACCGGGATCATGGTGGGCCAGGAGATCGGCTCATTCTACCTGCCCACTTATGTTGCCCTGAACGAGGAGGGTAAATTTGTATATGCATCCAAAACCGGCGGATACACGTTGAATCTCAGCGAAGCCAAGAGAACCGTTGTAGGCACCGCGGCCCCCAAGGTAGAACTTGGCTGGTCAAACCTTTTAACGCTCGGCAATCACCTGTCGCTCGACTTTTCATTCCGTGCCTGGCTGGGAAACCATATGTACAATGCTACCCAGATGTTCTTCGACAGTCCCGGCAACTTACTTTCCCTCAATGCCGTGCCTGCCGCCATCGACTGGTATAACCAGGGCCGTAGTTCCGGACCTTCCATTATGAATATTTATGTCGAAAACGCATCGTTTCTGAAGCTGGACTATGTTTCACTTGCCTACGATTTCAATGTTTCAAAGGTAAAGTGGCTCAAGAAATTATCCATTTATGTTTCTGCCAACAATGTGTTTACGATCACTGGTTATTCCGGGGTAGATCCTGAAACCACCGTCAATGGATTATCTTTCGGTATCGATCAATACAATATTTATCCAAAAACCCGCGCATATACTGCAGGTTTAAAGGTTACCTTATAATACTTAACGGCTATGAAAACAAAATATTTTTTCCTGTTTGCCCTGTTTATTGTCCTCTTCTCCTGCACAAAACTGGATGAGAAGGTTTACGATAAAATTCCCAACAACCTCTATCCTGAAAATGCGAACCAGGTAGCTAACCTGAGTGTGGATTGCTATACAAAACTCAAACCTTTTGCCGATGACGGCGGCTGGTGGTTCCTTGCCCAGGAGATCTCTTCCGACGAACTCTGCGGGCCCACAAGGGGTGCCGACTGGGACGACGGAGGCAAATGGCGCAACATGTACCAGCATACCTGGTCGAATGACGATGAAGGCGTAAACCGCATGTGGGATACTTTCTGGACAGGGATACTTACCTGTAACCAGACAATCGACCTGATGCGTTTACTTCCGCAAAACGACGCCCTGCGTGCCAAGTTGAGGGAGGTTGAAGTGCTTCGTTCGTTTTATTATTACCTGGTAATCGACAATTATGGTGACGCCCCCTACCTGACCACTGCTAACAACGCACCTGCAAGCCCCTTCAAGATAAAAAGGGCAGCCCTTTACGACAGCCTTGTAACTACCATAAAAAGGGCACTGCCCAGCCTGAAGGCAATGGATAAAAAATCGATGATCACAAAATACTCGGCCTATGCCCTGCTGGCAAAACTTTACCTGAATGCCGAAGTGTATACCGGTACTCCGCACTGGCAGGAAGCCGAGGATTTTTGCGACAGCCTGGTGCTTCCCGGTAAAGCCCCTTACTCCTTTGAATCTGATTTCCTGGCCCCGTTTAAAACCAATAATGAAGTCTCCAGTGAAATTATCTTCTCCATCCCTTACGATGAAGATAACTTCCAGGGATTCAGGTTGCACATGAGGACCCTGCATTATCAGCATAACCTGAAATATGATATGACCGTGGGCCCCTGGAATGGTTTTGCCGTTGTTCCCACCTTCTTCGACACGTATGAAACAACGGATTTAAGAAGAGAAGGATACAACATTTTCGGCGTACAGTACGCCAGCAGTACCAATGGCGGCGGAAAGATCCTTGACGGGCTGACACACAAGGTGCTCGATATCGATCCGCACCTGGGTGCACTCAACATGCAGGAGGCTAACTTCAGCCAGCAACAAATCAGAACGACAGGTGCCCGGGTTGGCAAATATGAAATTAAAATGGGTGCCAAGGAAAATTTAAGCAATGATCTTCCGTTATTCAGACTTACAGATTTTTATCTGATGAAGGCTGAATGTATGATCAGGTTGGGTGGAAACGGTGATGAGTGGGTTAACCCCATCCGCACAAGGGCAGGTGTTGCAGCATGGAGCGGCACAACCCTGGATCAACTGCTGGCAGAACGCGGGCGTGAATTGTATTGTGAGGGCCATCGCAGGCAGGACCTGATCAGGTTTGGTAAATTTACCATTGCAGGCTGGGAAAGACTCGCAACCGGTCCGGAAAGAAACACATTCCCCATTCCAAAATGGGCCACAGATGCCAATCCTAATTTATTAATCAATCCATAACTAACCAAGTTTTATTATTTCACTAATCAATTAATTTAAATTTAATCTCTATGAAAAATCTGATGATCAAACTTTCGACAATGCTGGCATTGGTTACTGTTTTTGCCCTTGTCTTTGGTGTTAGTTCTTGTAAAAAAGATGACACCACAACCACACCCCCCGCCATCGTACTGGACGGGTATTATGTCAAAGGTGCAGCTTGCGCTTACACGGACTTTAACTCCAAAGCCATGATGAAAATCACCTTCAATGAAAATGGTGGTGCGGTTGACTCTTCCTTACTGGAACTCTACATTCCGCTGAAGGCTGGCACAGCTGGCTTTAGCATTGTTAAGGTTGCCGGTTCCGTACAAACTACTTTCGGTCCTGCAACCGGTTTTGGCGTTGTAACTGCTAAAACCACCGACGAACCAAAACTCCCGTGGCAGCGTGGTCCGGTTTCGTCAACAAGTACCACTACCTTCAACGTTCCGGCCAACGGATTCTATCATGTTGTTTTTGACACCCATTCCAACAGGGTTGCCCTCATGCGCGTTGTTTGGGGATTGATCGGAGCAGCAACTCCGGGCGGATGGTCAAATGACACAATGATGACTGAATCAGCTTTCAATGCCAATACCATGACCTACACACTTACCGGCCTTACCCTGTTAAAGGGCGAATGGAAATTACGTTACACCCATGGCTGGAAAGTGGAATTGGATACGACAAATTCCGACCCGACCAAATGGGTGAAAGCCAACACAAACTTTGGTGGTGTTTTGGGTACTCTTGTTGCAGGTGGACCGAATATCGTTAACGCAACTCCCGGTATTTACACAATTGTTTTCACCTACACCCTCGGCAGCGGATACACGCTGACTCTGACCAAAACCGGCGACATTCCCGCGATCAATTATTCAACTTATTTGATGAGTATTATCGGCGATGCCTACACGAATCCTGACGGTACAGCCGGCGACTGGACCCAGAACTGGGGCCAGTCATTGCCAACCGTTTCCGGTACCGATTACACATGGACCTACACCATCACTTTCATTGACGGAAAAGATTTCAAATTCAGGCAGGGAAATGACTGGGCCGGAAAATCAATCGGATTTGGTGATGTGACCATGGCAGGTGCTGCCGCAGCAAACTTCAGCAACGATGGCGGCAATTTTAAAGTTACAGGTGCAGGCAACTACACCATGGTGCTTAAAATTGCAGCTGCAACTGAAACCTATACAGTTACTGCAACTAAAAATTAATCAGGCAGGAAAGGCTGACTTTCCTCGCAACATGAAGGGGTGTACCGGAAACGGTCACCCCTTTTTTTGCATTTTGCATTTTGCATTTTAACCTTGCATTTTGAGCTTCCATAATGGTTCATTTTTCATACCTTTGTGAATACCCATATATAATTATGATGAAAAGACTCCATGTTCTTCTGTTTGCCATTCTTTTACTCCTTGTTAATGTTGGTTTGGCCCAGGTAATTGTAACCAGTCCGGTATTTCCAAACGACAATGATTCATGCATCCTTGTTTACGATGCCTCTTTGGGAAACGCGGCGCTGAAAAATGTTTCGCCTCCTGTTTATGCCCATACCGGGGTGATAACCAACCTCAGCACATCCAATACCGACTGGAAATATGTTGTGGCCGGGTGGAGCGAGAACCTTCCCAAGGCATTGATGACGCCTCTTGGAAACAATAAATACCAGTTAAAGATCAAACCTTCTGTCCGCAGTTATTATGGTGTGCCCGCCGCCGAACAGATCGAAAAAATGGCCTTTGTCTTCCGAAATGCCGATGGCAGCAAGGTTGGCAGAAATGCCGACGGTTCCGATATTTTCGTTGACATGTATTCCAATACCTTTAGTGTGAATATCGTACTTCCGTCAAACAAAACACTTTTTTTAAAACTCAACGCCTCCATCCCTGTTTCTGCCATCAGCCCTGCCGCTGAAACCTTGAAAATATTCCTGAACGGGAATCTCGTTAAAACCAATGCCGGTCAATATATCACCGATACGCTTACGGCGAACAATTTCGGAACGAATTGGGTTAAGCAGTGGGTTAAAATCATTGCAACAAACAATACCGGCAGCGTTGCCGATTCATTTTCTTATACGGTAATTCCACAGCCACGCATCACCCCGCTACCCCCGGGAATGAACGACGGCATCAACTACATTGATGCCACCACCGCCCTGCTTTGCCTGTTCGCCCCGCACAAGGATAATGTTTTTGCTATTGGCGATTTCAACAGCTGGCAGACCGATTCAGCCTTCTACATGAACCTCACTCCCGACAGCAGCCGCTTCTGGATAACGGTTAAAAACCTGGTGCCAAAAAAAGAGTACATTTTCCAGTATCTGGTTGACGGCAATCTGCGCATAGGCGATCCATATGCCGATAAAGTGAGCGACCCCGACGACCAGTACATTCCTGCAAAAACCTATCCCAACCTGATGCCATACCCTGCCGGAAAGACAACGGGCATCGCCACCTTCCTGCAAACAAACCAGGATCCCTATCCATGGAACACAACACCTTTCACACCTCCTGCAACCACCAACCTGGTGGTGTACGAACTGCTTATCCGCGATTTCACAGCTGACCATGATTACCCATCGCTGATTGATACGCTGGACTATCTGAAACAGTTGGGTATCAATGCCATCGAACTAATGCCCGTCATGGAGTTTGAAGGAAACGTCAGCTGGGGCTATAATCCCGATTACTCCTTTGCCGTCGACAAATATTACGGTACAAAGAATGGTTTGAAACAATTTGTGGAGGCTGCGCATGCCAGGGGAATTGCAGTGATTCTCGATATTGTGTGCAACCACCATTTTGGAAACTCCCCGTTGGTGAAACTTTACTGGGATGGCTCCGCCCAGCGGCCTGCTGCGAATAGTCCCTGGTTCAACCCCATTCCGAAACACCCGTACAATGTCGGCTACGATTTCAACCACGAGAGCCCGGCCACAAATCTCTACATGAAAAGGCTGATTAGATACTGGCTCACCGAATACCATGTTGACGGATACCGGTTCGATCTTTCAAAGGGATTCACCCAGAAAGATTCCTATCCTAATGATGTCTCCCTCTGGGGACAATTTGATGCCAGCCGCATCAACATCCTTACCGATTATACCATGGTGATCCATTCGGTCAACCCGAATGCCTTTGCCATCATGGAACATTTTGCCGACAACTCCGAAGAGACAGTCCTGTCGTCCAACAACATGCTGCTTTGGGGCAACTTGAACGGGAAGTACAATGAGGCGACCATGGGGTGGAATGTGGGGACGAATTCCGATTTCTCCTGGATTTCCTACAAGGAAAGGGGCTGGTCGCAACCTCACGTAATGGGCTATATGGAAAGCCATGACGAGGAGCGCCTCCCATTTAAAAATATCTCCTATGGAAATTCCTCAACTTACTACAATATCAAGGATACCGCGATATCCCTGAAAAGGATGGAATTGGCGGCCACCTTCTTCTTTACCATCCCCGGACCAAAAATGATCTGGCAGTTTGGCGAGTTGGGTTATGATTATTCCATCAATTATGGAGGAGACAGACTTGCTCCCAAACCCATCCGTTGGGACTATGCTTCCGACTGGCGTCGCCGGTACACCAAAAACATTTTCGCAGCATTGATCAACCTGAAAAAGAGTCAACCGGTTTTTGCAACTGCTTCCTCAACCCTCGATGTGATGGGCTCGGTGAAACGGATATGGCTGCGCCACAGCACCATGGACGCAACTGTTCTTGGAAATTTTGATGTGAATCAGGCGAACGTAGTGCCCGGATTTACAAAAAAAGGGATGTGGTACGAATTTTTCACAGGCGATTCGCTCAATGTATCAGATACCGCCGCAACCCTGGCATTTAAAGCCGGCGAATACAGGCTTTATACCACCGTTAAACTTCAAAAACCCTATTTCACGGCAATCGATGAAAACCTGCTCCCGGGAAACATCAGCGAAGGTCGTGTGAAGATTTATCCGAACCCTTCAAACGGCTTGTTCAATTTCACGGTCGATTTACCCAGGGCTTCAACGGTGGAGTTAAGCGTTTACAACATCTACGGCGGAGTCGTCAGGCAAATAACCACTGGCCGTTTTAACCAGGGAATGAACAACTTCATACTGGATCTCGGTGTCGTGAACGAGGCTAAAACCCCCTCAGGAATTTATCTTTACAGGCTCAATGCCGGTAATTTGCACGAAAACGGAAAGCTTGTTGTTGATTGATCCCCGGGATTTGAAAATATTTACTCACATACCAGTGATCCGCTTTTCATTCGCAGTCTTGTGCATCCTGCTGTTTTGCGGGCAGGTCTGCAGCCAGGACTGTACGCTCGCCGGCTACCTCGAACGGGGGGTATCACACAGTCCCGAGTTAAAGGATCTTGCCGGCCAGATACTCACCAATCAATACGACAGCCTCATTGTTCGGGCAACATACCTGCCCCAGGTTAATTTCAATGCATCCATGATGATAGCCCCGGCAATCAACGGGTGGGGTTACAGTGAGGCGATCACCAACGGACAGAGCCTCTTCGGGACCCTTAATGTTAACCAGCAACTGTTCAATAACAAAACCAGGGAGGCAAATCTTGAAAAGGTTGGACTTGAATCGGGAAACCTGGTCATTAACCGGAAAATCGGCCTCAATGATCTGAAAAAAGCCATAACAGCCCAATACCTGTCTGCCTATGCGGCACTTGAAGAACGCAGATTTCAGCAGGATGTTCGTGAAACGATGGTAAAAGTGTCGGGTGTATTGAAAGCCTGGACCGAAAAGGGGATTTACCACCAAACCGATTACTTATTGCTCCAGGTCGAAATGCTGAACATCGATCGAAACATCCGCGATCTTGACCTCCAGTACCGGAAGGAACTTTGGAACCTTGATCTGATTTGCGGCATCAGCGATACAACTACCTGCGATCTGAAATTGCCGGTTATCGCCGACACATCGGCCGGAACAATCGAAAGTTCCCTGTTTTTCAAGAGGTTCATGGTAGACAGCCTCCTGATCAGAAACGAACAGGTTCTGATTGACAGGAAGTATAAACCTGTTATGAACTGGTTCGCAGACGCAGGCCTGGTAAACAATGAACCACGATATATCTACCAGAATTTCGGGATGAGCATCGGACTTAGC
>CAIKNA010000180.1 GCA_903828645.1 uncultured Bacteroidales bacterium | reverse complement strand
TTTTCCAGGTTCCGGCACCCCTGATAACGGATACCCGTTCGGCCACCAAAACAATGTATTACACCAACGGAAATACGGGCAATGCCATGTACGATTTTTTCAATCTAAAGCCCGATCATGCAGCATTCCAGGTGAGGACAGAAATAAACCCCACCGGAACGCCGCTCAATTTCTTCTCCGATACCAGTTCGTTTTACGGAGATCTCCGGATAAAGCTTCCCCTCTGGGGCCATTTCGACCACCTGACTTTCCGGGACACCTTTGACCTGGTTATCAATAAACCCGAGGAGCTGGAACATCTTGAATTCAGGACGAAAATTGCCAACGGTTTGCCCCTCACCGCACTGATGCAGGTATATTTTACCGATGAGAACTACAACAAGAAGGATTCCCTCCTGGGAACCAACCAGCTTTTTATCAGGGAGGCACCCGTTGACCCTGCCACATACCTTCCCTACCCGGGTATGTACGGGATAAAAGACACGGTCATTATCCTGAATTCACAGAGGATGCAAAACCTTGCCCAGGTAAAAAAGATGGTTGTCAAGGCAGTCCTGCACTCGGCAAATGAAGGGCAATCAAATGTCAAACTCAAGGCAAACCAGTTGCTGAACCTCAATTTTTCGGCCAGGGCGAAACTGCGCAAAACGATCCCGACAAGCAAATAATAATATTTACGGCATTCCAACATGAAACAAAAAACTTTCTGTTACACGATTATCTGTTTATTGCTTGTCCAGAGTCCGGTGAAAATATTTGCCCAGCATGACCTGAGCCAGTATAACATGCAGATTGTTCCCCAGCGTATTTTTCAAAACCCGGCATTCATCCCCGAACAGAAATTTTTTATCGGGATTCCGGCATTTTCCGGTGTGCAGTCCGGTTACGCCAACCCTTTTTCCTATAACGATGTGATCGAGCGGGACGGTTATGATTCCGTCACCTTCCAGGTCGAAAACTTCCTCGGGAAACTTTCTAAAAATGACCTGTTGCGGTTATATTCCAACCTGGATGTTTTATCCTTCGGCACCAGCATCTCAAAAGGCCGTTTTTTCTTTGGTTTCAGCGTAAGGGAGCGGCTCAGCCAGCACATCATGATTCCTGAAAATCTCGGGAATCTCCTGTGGTATGGCAATGCTTATCCCGGGATCTTCGGAAGATCCGTCAACATTGCACCCACCGTGAACTTCACCGCATACGATGAATGGGCAGCCTCCTTTTCAGGCTATGCAATGCACCGGAAGATGACATGGGGCGGCCGTCTGAAATACCTTTCCGGCAGGATCAATGCCACCACAACCAAATCAGAATTCAACGTTTATACAGATACCAGCACCTACCAGATCAACATGCGGTCGGATTTCGAACTGCAGACCTCCGGAGTCCACAACATCGACCGTTACATGAACCAGCGCATCTCGTCGCTGGTGTTTCCCGGGAACAACGGCCTGGGGATGGATCTAGGGCTCAGCTACCAGTTTAACGACCAAATCGCTGTCAGCGCAAGTGTCCTTGATGTGGGGTTTATCAACTGGAGCGCGAATACCATGACACTTGTCAGCCATAACCCGGGGCAGGAATTTTATTTTGACGGGCTGAAATTAAATGATTTCACCGACATGCTGGGCAACCTTGATTCATTCGGGAAAAAATTGACCGACAGCATCCTGAAACTGGTCAAGATCGACACCATTTACGGCGGGAAATATACCACCTGGCTGCCTGTGCGTTATAACCTCGGCGGTTCCTATTCAATCAACGATCATCACCATTTCAACCTCCTGCTGAACGGTATTTCCTGGGATCATCATTTTTATCCGGCCCTCTCAGTTTCCTATTATTACCAGTTGCCCCGGATCCTGGGAGTGATGGTTTCCTACAACCTGTTCAACAACCAGTACACCAATTTCGGGGCCGGGTTCAGCATCAGCGCAGGCCCTTTGCAATTCTATGCAATTTCCGACAACATCCCGGCCCTGATAAATTACAAAGGATCCAGCAGTTTTTCCCTTCAGTTCGGGATCAATATCGCGATCAGTCAAAAAAGGGAAGCACCCTCCGAAGGGCCAAAACCGGAAGGAACGTCTGCAGGGGTGCCCGAGTAGCGAAAAATATCTACTTTTGCCGGATGAATCCAACATCCATCGCATTCCATCATTTTGGTTGCAAGGTCAATTTCGCAGAAGCTTCCGCATTGTCGCGGCAATTCCAGGAAAAGGGGTTTGAGATCAGAGATTTTCACGATCCTGCCGATGTTTATGTGATCAGTACCTGCGTTGTTACCACCGTTGCAGAGAAAAAATGCCGGGCCGCCATCAGGCAGGCACACAAGATAAATCCAACCGCCAAAATCGCCGTCATCGGCTGTTTTTCAGAATTAAAACCAGGAGAACTGGCCCGGATGGAAGGCGTTGACCTTGTGCTGGGCCATACCGGCAAATTCCGCCTCCTCGAGGAACTTACCGGGCTTTACCAACCGGATATTCCCGTGGAAACTGAAAGTCCCGGCCACGATTATCATGGCGGCATAGCCACGAACCTCAAGGCAGGCAAGGATTCCTTTGTCCCTTCGTTCTCCTACGGAGACCGTACCAGGTCGTTTCTGAAAATCCAGGACGGATGCGATTATTACTGTACCTATTGCACAATCCCGCTCGCACGTGGCCGGAGCCGCAGCGATACTGTAGAAAATACGGTGAAAAATGCCCGGGAAATAATATCCAACGGAATCAGGGAGATCGTGTTGACCGGCGTGAACATCGGCGATTTCGGCAGGCATAACGGGGAGGATTTCCTTCAGCTTATCAGGGCTCTCGACAAGGTTGAAGGGATGAAACGTATCCGGATTTCATCCATCGAGCCCGACCTGCTCACCAATGAGATCATCGGGTTTGTTGCAACATCCGGCAACTTCCTGCCTCATTTTCATATTCCTTTGCAGTCGGGATGTAACAAAATCCTCAGGGCCATGCACCGCAAATATAACCGGGAACTCTATGCTTCCCGCGTTGCAACGATCAGGGAACTTATGCCGGATGCCTGCATTGCCGCAGATGTCATAGTGGGATTCCCTGGCGAAACCAATGAGGATTTCGAAGAAACCTTCGATTTTCTCAGGCAGATCGAAATATCTTACCTGCATGTGTTCACCTATTCAAAACGCGACAACACCCTTGCCTCCCGGATGGAGTCGCCTGTTCCCGATAAAGTAAGGAAACAACGCAGTGATGCCCTGCACAAACTCTCGGATGAAAAAAAACACCAATTCTACCTGGAAAACCGGGGAAGGGAGGTGAAGGTTCTTTTCGAATCGGATAATTCCCAGGGTTTTATGCACGGTTTTACCGAAAATTACATCAAGGTAAAAACGCCCTTCAATCCAGCTTATGTGAACCAGATTGTGCAGGTAAAACTTGAAAACCTGGAAAAAGAGGGCTACCTGGCCGATCTCATTTTGTAAAGCCCAATGGAAAGGATTCAGGCAGGGCAAGCGCTTCCAACTCAATATCCATGTCGATTTCTTCCCACCGCAGCTGTGAAGGCGGTGAAAAGCTGAAGTTCAATATTTGATTTACCGAAGAATCTCTGAACCCCGGGTATTCTGCAAATGGGATGAAGTATTCGCTATCTTCTACCAAAACCCATATACCCAGGTCATTGATCCCTGAAACACTACAAACTGAAGTGACGATTCCACTTTTCGATGAATCCATCCTTATGATCCTCCACTATTTTAATAATTTCCGTCAATTCACCTGATGAAATGTTGTAAAAGTCAGCAAGTGCAATAACAGGTTCAATCCATATCTTGACTGTTCCATCTGACGTTGAAACATGAACATGCCTTCGTTGTTCTTCACGGCTGTTGAAGAAAAAACGGTATTTTCCTGTAAGTAATATGGTTGGCGACATAGCGCTTCTTTCAAAACAAAGGTAAGGAAAATTTCACAATATCGTCAATTAAGTGTTCCTTTGTAAGTTGAAAAAAGTAGCCTATGAACTTAGAAAAGCTGACTTACCAGGTTTGCGATCTGGCGGTGGAGACTGGTGAATTTTTAAAGCTGGAGATCTCAAAGCTGAAAACGACAGATATCCAGTCGAAGGGGCTGCATAATTATGTAACCTATGTTGATAAGGAGTCTGAGCGGCGCCTGGTTGAAAAACTCTCGGCACTGCTGCCGGGCAGCGGGTTCATTGCCGAAGAAAATTCTGCGCTTGCACCTCGCGAATTTACCTGGGTGGTAGATCCGCTTGACGGAACAACAAACTTTATCCACGGGGTTCCGCTTTATTGCATCAGTATCGGACTGATGCACCAGGAAGAGACCATCCTTGGCATTGTTTATGAACCCAACCTGAAAGAGTGTTTTTACACCTGGAAATCGGCTCCGGCATACCTCAACAGGGAGATCATCCGGGTTTCGGAAACCCCGGCCATCGACCAGTCTCTTTTTGCCACCGGATTCCCCTATTATGATTACAAACGACTGGATGATTACCTCGCCATTTTCAGGCACCTGTTGCAGAACAGCCGCGGCCTCCGCCGGCTCGGCTCGGCTGCAGCCGACCTGGCCTACACAGCCTGCGGCCGGTACGACGGCTTTTTCGAATACGGGTTAAGCCCATGGGATGTGAACGCAGGCGGATTGCTGGTCAAAAATGCAGGAGGTGTGGTGACCGACTTTTGTGGCAAAGAAAATTATACCTTTGGCAAACAAATCATTGCTTCAAACAACTCGATATATACTGAATTCTTAAAACTCTTTGACGCATGGAAACACGAATTGAATTGATCCAGGGTGACATTACCAAACTAAAAGTCGATGCCATTGTAAATGCCGCAAACCCATCGCTGCTGGGCGGAGGCGGTGTTGACGGGGCCATTCACAAAGCGGCCGGACCAGGTCTGGTCGAGGTGTGCAGACTCCTGGGAGGTTGCAAGACCGGTGAAGCAAAAATTACAAAAGGATATAAATTGCCTGCACAATTCATCATCCATACCGTCGGGCCGGTATGGGGCGTGGGCGACCGGCATGAAGAAGAACTGCTGGCAAGTTGTTACCGGAAAAGCCTCGCCCATGCGACCGTTCACGATTGCAAAACCATTGCCTTCCCAAATATTTCCACAGGAGTTTACCATTTCCCGAAAGAACTTGCCGCCTCCATCGCCATCAGGGAGGTGAAAAATTACCTTTCGGCAAACGCCATTCCCGAGAAGGTAAGTTTTGTTTGCTTTGATGATGAGAACTTTATGATCTACCAACAATTGCTCGACCAGTAAAATGGCTGGTTCATCGATTATAGCTTACGGATTGCTGTAACTTCTCCTATTTTTGGCAGTCTATTTGCCTCATGAAAGCAATTCTGCTGATTTTTTGTCTGTTCCTCGCGGTTTTATCCTCTTTCCCCCAGGCGGAAAAGAAACAGGTCGTTGCTGTTCCTGCAAACATATCCCCGAAAATCGACGGGATTCTCGATGAGCCCATGTGGAAAACAGCTCCGAAGGCGATAAATTTCATTCAACGCCAGCCCTATAACGGGAATGGTGCCACCTTTGCCACTGAAGTCAGATTCGCTTATGACAATACAGGGCTCTATGTTGGCGCAACCATGTACGATCCGCACCCCGACAGCATCCCGTCGCAACTCGGGCTCAGGGATGCCAGCGGGCTCAATGCAGACAATTTTATCTTCATCGTCAGCCCTTTCAATGATGGACTGAACGCTTTTTGTTTCATGGTCTATATTTCGGATGTCCAGACCGATTTTAAACTTGCCGGCGAAGGCAACGATGACTATACCTGGGATGCCGTATGGCTCAGCAAGGCCCGTCGGAATGAACAGGGCTGGGTTGTTGAGATGAAGATCCCCTATTCGGCAATCCGTTTCCCGCTCAAGCCGGTTCAGGAATGGGGCATCAACTGCCAGCGCGAGATCAGGCGGTACCGTGAACTTGATACCTGGAACCTGGTGGACTCAAAGGTTTCAGGGTATGTGAACCAATGCGGCCTGCTGGAAGGTGTCAAAGAGATCAGCCCCCCCTTGCGGCTTTCGGTTTCCCCATACGTGTCGGGGTACCTGCAGAACAGCCCGGGAGAAAAAACCTATGACCTGACCTATAACTATGGCGCCGACCTCAAATATGGCATCAACCAAAGTTTCACCCTCGATATGACCCTCATTCCCGATTTCGGGCAGGTACGGTCGGACGACAAAATCTATAATTTTTCTCCATTTGAAATCAGGTATGACGAACGCCGTCAATTCTTTACTGAAGGAACTGAATTATTTAACAAAGGGGGTGTTTTTTACTCCCGCAGAATAGGAAGCGTGCCAAAAGGGAATTGGCTGGTAGCGGGCCAACTCGAAAACAATGAAAAAATTCTTGAAAACCCGAATCAAACAAAACTCCTTAATGCTACAAAAATTTCCGGCCGTACAAGCGGCGGCCTGGGAATCGGGGTGTTTAACGCAATGTCGGCGAATACATGGGCCACCGTGGAGGATACGGTTACCGGCCAGACCCGGCGGGTGATGACACAGGGCTTTACAAATTACAACACTTTCGTTCTCGACCAAAACCTGAAGAACAATTCATACATTGATTTCCTGAACACAAACTATTTCATGCCAACAGAGGGATATACAGCGAATGTGACCGGCACCTCTTTCAAATTTGCCAATAAAAAATACACCTACGCCCTGACCGGCGACGGGTTTATCAGTCAAAAATATTACGGACACGATGCCCCCGACTTTGGATATCATTATTCACTTTCATATGGAAAAATTGCAGGCAATTTCCGTTATAATTATTCCCAGCTGCTCGAAACAGCCTCGTATGATCCGAATGACATGGGTTTCAACGTGATCAACAACCGTTTCAGCAATGTTTTTTCCATGCAGTACAACATTTACAAGCCTTTCTGGAAATTGCTGAACTGGTACAATTACGGACAGGTCAGTTACAAAACATTATACAACGGGTTGCTGTTTACAGCCCTGGAAGGTTACCTTGAGAGCACTACCACGACCAGGAAACATCTGTCGATGGGCTTTAATACCAATTTCTCTCCCATCGACCTGCATGATTATTATGAACCCCGCGTAAATGGATGGATGTATATTTCCCCGGCTTATGGTAATTTAACATTCTGGATTTCGACGGATTACAGGAAGAAACTGGCACTCGACCTGACCCTGACCGGATATGTTGCCCCGAAAATAAAGTCGTCGGGTTATGGTTTCAACGTTGAACCCAGGTACCGCATCTCCGACAGGATATTGTTCGTATATCATTTTTTTTATGAGCACATTCTCAACGATGCAGGGTATGTCGACCAGGCGGAGGTTTCAGGGGCATCGCCCATCATTTATTTCGGTCGCCGCGACCGGCAGAGCATCACCAACATCCTGGAAGCAAATTACATGCTTACCAGCGCCATGAGTATTGCTTTAAGAGCCCGTCATTACTGGGTTTCTGCGCCATATTATTCATTTTCAACGCTTGCGCGCGATGGCACCCTGCAACCATCCGGATATCCCAATAATCCTGATGTTGACTACAATCTTTTCAACCTTGATCTCACCTATATCTGGAATTTCGCCCCCGGAAGCCAGATCTCAATCATGTGGAAAAACGCTATCAGTACCTCTGATAACAACATTGCACCTGATTATTTCCGGGATTTCAAAAACACGATCACCTCCCCGGCGTCAAACAGTTTCTCCGTCAGGATACTCTATTACCTGGATGCATTGTACTTTAAGAAGAAAAATGTCGAAAAGGCGGATTCGTAGAAGGAAAAATGCAAAATGCAAAGTCAAAATGCAAAATATAAAATATAAAATCGTGAGAGGCGGGAGAAGAATTACGGAAGTATTTTAACGGAGAGTACGGGATGAAGTTCGCGGCCGTTCCGGGCGCATCCCCTGAGCCACCAGTGACGGGCATCCCAGAATGGAATCCCTGTGATTTCAACAAGAACAGGTTTGCCGGTCAGTTTAATCTGATCTGCAACCTGCACAATCTGTTGCCTGGCCCTGGAAAAAGCCGTTTTGAGTTCAGGCAATGAATCAAATATCCTGCAATCCGGATCAGGAATTTCACCGATCATGGTCTGATCGGAATCAGGCGACTTCAGGATGAGGTGCATGTCCATGTCGCGCTGGATCCTGACATTCATGATGAGGACCACTGCTTTTACCACCTGCTTCTCAACTTCAAAACGGGGGAGCCTGCCATCTTTTTTCGACAGGATGAAGAGATGTTCCGGCTGATGAACCGAGACCATTTGCGACAAAGTTGAATCGGATATCTTCGCTGAAAGCAGGTCAACCCCTCCCCGATCCGTAAGCGTTTTCACATCCCAGCGAAAAAACCCTTTGCAATCTGTTCCCGATTCCTGCGACGACACAGAAATGGAGAGCATCAACCCCAAAACCACTAACCCAATCCACTTCACCATTTTACACTTTGCATTTTGACTTTGCACTTTGCATTTTGACTTTGCACTTTGCATTTTGACTTTGCACTTTGCATTTCCCATTCTTCACTTCGCAAGCTCCAGCGAATCCAGCAACTTCATATCCTCGTTGTACACAGCAATTTTGATTTTCAACGCGCTCACATCGATCACTGCAAAGTTGTGTTCTCTTGCCTGTGCAACTGTGTAGGCAGCTTTTTTTGGTTTATGCAACGGCGCCCCGGCCGAACCTATTACCATGTGATGGATTCCATTTACCAGGTTGTGCTGGAAAAAGTGGGAATGTCCCGTCAGAACAAGGTCGACCTTATCGGGTTCAAAAATTTCCCTGGTCATGGCAACCATATCGGTTTCCTCACCATGGCCTCCGCTGCAATAGGCAGGCACATGGGAAATGACAATCTTCCAGGTTTGCCTGCTTTGTGCCAGATCTTTTACTGCAAATTCAAATTGAGGTGTTCCGGGGCCATGGGGCAACATGGTATTCAGACAAAGAACATGCAGATCACCGTAATCAAAGGAATAGTACTCCTGCGTACCGGAAGCTGATTCGGGGCCCTGTGTAAATGCCCTGGTGTTGTGTTCCCACCCCTCATGGTTGCCTGTCGAATTAAAGAACGGCACCTGCGAGGCAACGTTCAACTGTTCTTTGATGAAAAATTCCGCTTTCCAGGATTTATATTTTGAACTATGGCATAAATCGCCGCCGTATAGTGCCACCACCGGACCTGCTGCAGCCATATCACCTGATATTCTAGCAAAAACATCAGTCCCGGTGCGGCAATCGGCCATCCAGACCATCCGGAAGGGCATCCCCCTTGTTACGGCTGTAGAAAATACAGCAACCTTGCTGATCGATTTTCCCTGGGTAGCCTGGTAATAGTATTTTGAAGCAGGGGTAAGACCCTGGAGCAATATTCTATGCACCCAGGTCGGGGTCTTTGCAGTCGTAAGCACCGCAGCCTCCGTTTTGGCAATCAGGCCATAGGCCGGAGTCAGACCATACAAAATATTTACCGTATCAGGCTTATCGCACTCAACCAGCACATACACCGAGGTTGTGGTTACTGCCTGGAGGTAAGGAGTCATGATGATTTTTGCACACAGTTGAACCTGGATGGCAGTGAATAGGAGAATTGAAACGAGGTATTTCATGAGGATCCGTTTGGTGGCAAAGTTATTGGATTTCCAGACACAGCAGCGCGGCAATTCCGACCAGTCTCCATTCACATCTCCCATCCCTTTTGGACGAGAGACGGAAGCGGGTACAATCAGAAATCATTCGAAACCGGTATGACAGGGAGCCCAATGGTCTTAAAATAGTCATGCGTCATCCTTTTCTGGCGGGTAAAACAGAGCAGGAATCCACCGCCTCCCGAGCCACAGAGTTTCAGGGTAAACAAACCGGTTTTCAATCCATCCGCCCATATGTTCCTGAGACCGGCAGGAACAAGATGACTCAAATTTTCCAGTTGAAAACGGGACAACAGGATGATTTCACCCCATAATCCGTCCATATTGTTCGAAAATAAATTTTCGATTGCCGTATCCGCCAGCTTGCAGAAGGTGGTTCCCAAAGGAGTGATCCTGCCTCCGGGTGCGAAATCAGAAAGGAAATTGTTCACAAGAGGGCCCGTGCTGCAGGGTTGTCCGGAATCCACCAGCAGAACATGCAAATTGCTTCCCTCCAGCGGGCACTTTCTTAAACCTGCAGGCACCACCTGCCCATCCTTACCCAGGAGTAACGGCATATTCAGAGATGAAACAAGGGGGTCAAACCCTGAACTCTTCCCGTGGAAAAAAGATTCCATCTGAACAAATGATTGCCGCATTGATATAAGTCCTTCAACATCTCCAGGCCTCCATGGGTCATGGGCTTCAACCTTGTACCTGTCAAACACCGCCGCACAAAGCGCCCCGGAACTTCCCATGCCATAACGCTGGGGAATGGTTGATGCAAGGTAGAGCCCGTTACAGATATCGTTATAAAAGTGAGCCAGGTCGATGAACTTATTGAAAACTACAGGATCGACATGAAAATAGTCGTACATCCCTTTCAGTTGCAGGTTACTCTCATTCGCCCGCAACAGCGTTTCACCAGTCTCAGGAGTGATGAACTTCAGGGAAGCGCCAAAGTAATTGAAAGGCATGCCCAGTGCAGAGGACCCCAATAAGATGGAATATTCTCCAAAGAGGAGGAGTTTAGCTGGAAAAACAGTCATGGGATGGCATGGGTTCATTTAACATCACCGGCCCGCTTCCGCAGCGGTCAAAGATCACACGGCCATCTTCACACAATGGCTTCAGCACCTCTGAAATGTATTTTTCAACCTCAGCGGAGGAGGCATCAGGATACATTACATGCACATTGGCGCCGGCATCGAGGGTGAAAAACAGGGGAAGCCCGTTTTTACGGCCATCGCGAACAAGGCCAATAACCTCTACTGTGGATGGTTTCATCAGCAGGGTTCCCGGATTCGCACTCATCATCAGGGCATGAAGCGTGAGCGCTTCACGCTCTGCAACCGAACAAAGTTTCTCAAAGTCGTTGGCAGATAATGCCCGGAGAGCCTCTTCGAGGTGTTGACCGGCCTGTATGATGCGGTTGCTGAAAAACGGGTGACCCTCCATTGACTGGTGTCCCTGTGTGCTTGGCAAACTTTTCGGTTTGCCCGAAATGACCAGGATCGCATCGTGAAGGGTAAGCATATCGGGATGGACAAAGGCCGCAGAGGATATGGCAAATTCGTCTGAAGTACCAGAGAGGCAGGATGTTTCACCCCATACTGCATACCCTGCGAACAATGAACGGCATGCACTTCCCGAACCGATTCGTGCGGCATATGATGCCATATGCATCAGTTCATCCCCGGATAGTTCCAGGTTCAGTATTCTGCAGGAGATGGTGAGCAAACAGAGCGCGAAAGCACTGATTCCCGAGGCCGACGATGCAATGCCGGTAGAATGGGGAAAACTGTTTGATGTAACGGCATGCAGTGTGATCCCGTTTAATGCAGGAATTCCGCATGAGAGCCAGTCAAAAAGCATTTGCATCTTCGGTAAAAAAGGATGATCCGGGTCGCCGTTCACAGAAAGCAGCCCTTTTCGGGGTGCATCAAAGGCAACATCCACCCGTGTGGTCGTACGGGCTTTGTCGAGGGTCATGCTGAGCGAAGGCGTGGCCGGGAGTTGTCCGCTTTTTTTTCCCCAATACTTAACCAGGGCGATGTTCGAGGGGCTTTGCCATGAAATACTGAAATTTTCTTTTGGGGAGTATCGCCCCGAAACAGCAACTTCCTTCAACCTTGACAAGGGGGAAACACTCATGATTTTATTTCCAGGTTAGTAAAAGAAAAGAGGTTTGAAAATCCAAGCCTGCCGAGGTGGCTGATAACGCTTTTCGGGTCCACGCTGCTGATAAACATCGCAAAATCACCTCCCCAGGCGCCAAGTGATTTTACGGTCCCCGGAAATGAACGAAAACGGCGGGCAATTGGTTCCCGCTTGAGAATGGTACTGAGGATGAATTCGTGCTCGTCTGAGAGCCGTATGAGTTCGTCGACAGAATCGGTTCCGCATATTTCAGCGGATAACCGTGAAACTTCGGCAAGGTCAATATTCGAATAATTATGATTCAGCAAAAAAGCGGAAACTTCCCTGGCACTGTCTTGTTTATTTCCCAGGTAGACAAACCAGGTATTTTCATGCAACGCCCTTCCAGCCTCTGCGGCTGAAATCTCAGGCCGGCCTTTGAACAACCGGTAGAAAAGCAGTCCTGTTTCACTGGCACATGCAATGTCATATCCCGACCCCCTTGAAATCATGCGAAACAAATCAAATGCTTTTACACCCGCCCAGGCTGAGACCAGGGATACCAGGGTTGAACTGCTTCCCAATCCCCATTCCAGGGGATAATTTGCAATTACTTCCACCTTCCAGCCGGATGTACCCGATAAAAACTGTGGATTCAACCTGCGGGCGGCCACCAGTAATTTAACCAGTTCGTTGGCTGTTTTCTTTTTATCTGCAGAAATCACCCTCAGGGTGTCGGGATCAAACCTGGCACAAAACCAGGCACCACCAGGGGTTGAACTTACCCAGTCAACAATCCGCTCAGCGGTTTCATAAAGTACCATGTGCTGCCCGAACCTGACAGGGAATGCAAGTGCCTTCGCCCCTGCAAGGACCAGGTACTCACCGGTTATAAGGAGTTTTCCATTGGCATGAAATTCAATGGCTGATTTCATGTAGAAAATGTTTAACAGCGTTAAAACTAACCTTCCTGTCGATGAACCAGGCTTCGGCTTGTTCCCGCTGGCCGTTGTTCACGTTCAGCATGTTGAGGATGTTCGACAGATGCAACCGCATATGTCCCTTCTGGATTCCCGTGGTAACAAGGCTGCGTATGGCAGCAAAATTACTTGCCAGGCCAACAGAGGCCACGATCCCCATCAGCACCCTGGCCGTTGGATTGCCAAGTATCTCAAGTGAAAGCCTGGCCAGCGGATGCAGGTTCGTTATGCCTCCAACGGTCCCCAGGGCAAGGGGAAGCGTAAGCCCTATGGATAGCACCCGGTTATTTAAAGAGCAACTGCTCAGTGCCCGGTACTGCCCGTCGCGGGCGGCATAGGCGTGGGCTGCTGCTTCGGCGGCGCGGTAATCGTTTCCGGTAGCCATCAAAACCGCGTCAACTCCATTCATAATGCCTTTGTTGTGGGTAACCGCACGCGATGGGTCATGGTGGGCGATCTGGTAGGCAAGGCAAAGTTTATCCACAAAAGTTTCGACCGGCAACCGTTCGGAAATCGGCCGGAGATGTTCAATTTCGCACGAAGCCTCCACCGTTACGGTGCACTCCGGAGTATAGTTGCTCAAAATCGCCATGGCCACCTGGCATTTTTTCCCGGCAGGGTCCTCATCAACAGTAAAAAAAAGATCAAGCGCCTCGGCCATGTCCTCCAGGCATGTATTCACAAAGTTGGCCCCCATTGAATTGATGGTTTCAACCTTCAGTTCAAGTTTGTACAGACAGGCGATGGTGGCGGTTTCATCCAGAAGTTCGAGGCTGAGGATGCCGCCACCCCTGCGAACCATGTTTGCGGATATCTTCTTAAGACGCTCCAACAGGAATAATTTAAGCTGCTGCCATCGCTCCCGGATATAGGAAGGGTCGCCGAACCAGCGGAAATAAACATGTCCGAGTTTGACGGTTGACACGCTGGTTACGGTAAACCCTCCTCGGTCGGCCCAAAACCGGGCACTGTGAGAAGCGGCCGCAACAACAGAACTCTCCTCGATGGCCAGTGGAACATGATAGATTTTTCCGTCGACCAGAAAATTCGGTGCAATGCCATAGGGGGTGTGAAAACTGCTGATGGTATTCTCGCTCAGTTCAAGGAAATGGCTTCGTTCGGTTTCATCTTCCATGATAAAGCGCTCAAGGCGATCTTCGGCTTGTGTCGGGTCGTTGCAAAGACGTGCAATCAAGTTCCGCTTTTCCTCTTCCGTCAGTTTGGAGAACCCACGGATAATGTTATTGGTTGTCATCAGTTCCTGATTTGTAAAAATGCCTTTGCGAAATTAAACCCGTTGATCTGACCGGCAACGTAGGCCTGGAGTTCATGATAATCGCCGCGGGCAAAACGCAAAAAACCTGAAGCCTGCCCATAGATGGCAGGCAGCATGCTTTTCGAAATAAAGTAATAGCCGTCCAGGAATGAATTTATCCCGCCGGAAATAATGAGCTGCCTGCAAGCCAGCGGTTTTCCGCTTTTCACAAGTGAATTGACCGTTTCCAGCATCTCCCCTGCGGCATGGCCGACAAGGGCAAGCGGTGTATATAGTTCCTGGTGTTCGTTTGAACTGCGGGCCATTTCCACCTTTGCAAAATTGGTGCCTCCGAAGGCTGCAAAGTCAAGAGCTTCGATCGGGAGATTCATCAGCCGGCTGATGCTCGCGGGGCCCATCCCCTGTCCGACCTCTTTGACGATAATCTTCAGGTTTGTCAGGGATAAAAATTCCTCAATGGTATCTGCCGGTGGCTGTTTCAGAACGTCACCCTCCCGCTGGAGCCACTCCTGAACCGGGTTGACATGAATGATGAGTCCATCGGCTCCCAAACGATGAACCAGGTCGATCAACTTTGCCTGGCTCTTATCTGCAAGCATCTCCTCAACCTGCACGATTCCGATGTTGGCATACAAAGGCAACTCCTCCCCGATGATACCCCTCACGTTAAAATCTTCAAAATGGCTGTTATCCTCAAGAAGGATCCGGCAGGAGCCCAATCCCATCCCCATACCGAACTCGTTGCATGCCCGGGCCAGGTTGCGGTTGATCGTTCCGGCCTCCCTGCTTCCGCCGGTCATGCTCGAAACCCATATCGGTACACGCATGGTCTTCCCCAAAAATTGGAAAGGAAGGGGATCTCCTGTCGTGTGTACTCCCAGCATGGGCTCATAAGTGAACCGGGTGTCGGCTAATGCCGCAGCAACATGTGAAGAAAAAGCCAGCGCGATGTGATCGCTTTTACGTTGCTCCATGGTCAGTAAAATTTAGCCGGCATGGAAACGATATTTTTCCAAACAAGCTTAAACCTGATTTTCACGAATAAATTTGCAAACAAAGGTACAAAATATTGTATCGGTAAACCGGTATTGCTATTCCTGAATTAATTGATTTCTGCGGCTCCGGTTTTCACCGCCATTGTTTTTTTCTTTCGCCAAAAATTATTACCTTTGGCCAAGCTAGTAACCTGTTTTGGTCCAATAATCCAAGTAAGTTAAATGAGGAAACCGACAAGCCGTTCTGAAGCAGATCTCACCAAAGATGCCTTAAAAAAAAGCGAGGAAAAATACCGCATGCTTCTCGACCTTGCGGTAGATGCTTTTTTCCAGGGAGACAGCAAGGGAGACTTCATAACTGTAAATGACAAGGCCATTGAACTGACGGGGTATTCAAAAGAAGAGTTGCTGACAATGAACATCATCGACCTGTTTCCAGAGAGATCTATTACAGGCAATCCGTTGCGATACGATTTATTATCCACCGGGAAGACGCTTACGATCGAACGGGAAATCCGCCGGAAAGATGGTCAGCCGCTCATCGTTGAAATGCACTCCAAAGCGATGCCGGACGGGACGTACCAGTCGTTTTTCAGGGATATCTCCCTGCGCAGAAAAGCAGAAACCGCGGTGGTGGAATCCGAGATCAAATACCGCAACCTGCATATGAGCATGATGGATGGTTACGCATTTGTGGATATGCAGGGAAGGATCCTCGACACCAATGAAGTTTACCAGCAGATGGTTGGCTACCTTCCTGATGAACTAGCGACACTTACATATCAAAACCTCACCCCTCAGCGGTGGCATGACTATGAGCGTAAAATTGTTACCGAACAGATCATACCCAACGGACATTCCATGGTTTACCAGAAAGAGTACATTCATAAAGACGGTACTGTTTTTCCGGTTGAGTTGCGCACTTTCCTGATAAAGAATGCATCGGGTGAAAACGAGGGGATGTGGGCGATCGTGCGCGATATTACCAAACGGAAGCAGGCCGAAGCATCCCTGCTAAAATCGGAGGAGAAATTCAGGAGCATTGTAGAGTCCTCGCCTACTGCCATGTACTTTTACCATCTTGAACCCGACGGCCGGCTGATCCTCACGGGAGCCAATCCTGCTTCCGACCAGATCATGGGGATTTCTCACCGCTTCCTGCTGGGAAAGACCATCGGGGAGGCTTTTCCCAATCTTGCCGACACAACGATCCCCGAACTTTACCGCAAAGTCGCGAGGAATGAAGTTGCGGCACAATCCTTTGAAATCGGTTACACCGACGAGCGGTTCAATGGATTTTACTATGTGCATGTATTCCGGACAGGTCCCGACGAGATAGCCGTTGATTTCATTGATATTACCAACCGCAAGCAAACGGAAGAGGCCCTTCGCCGGTCGGAGATTGAATACCGCGACACCCTCGATTCCCTGCCCGACTGGATCTATGTGGTTGATGAGCAATACAGAATCGCCATGGTGAATGCCGCGCTCAAGGAGGAATTGGTCCGCCATGGCTTGCACCCCGATTGCGTCGGGGTTGAAATTGTCCCCGACTTTCCCTTTATCAGCACAACGACCCTTGAAGAGATAAAACACGTTTTTACCACAGGTGTCGTATCTGTCAGCGAACAAAAGGTCGACCTGAAAGGCAGAACCCTTCACGCAGAAATTACCAGGGTACCCATTTTAAAGGATGGCCTGGTGGTCAAGGTGATCCTGATGGTCCGCGACCGTTCAAAGGAGAAGGAGATCGAAGAATTAAAACAGCGCAGTGCAGAGCAAAAGGAGGTGTTGCTCCGTGAAATTCACCACCGCGTGAAAAACAACCTGGCCATTGTCATCAGCCTGCTTAATTTTCAGCTCAGGAACAACACCAATGAAGAACTTGCCAGGATCATCATTGATATCCAGATGCGGATCCGCTCCATGGCGCTGATCCATGAGCATCTTTACCGGTCAGAAAATCTCGACCGCATCCCGCTTGCTTCCTATATCGAGTCGCTGGCATACATGATCATGACTGCCTACAGCGGGCACCGGATCAACCTGGTAAAGGATCTTTCGCCCATGGATGTAAGCGTTGAAACAGCCCTTCCCATAGGACTCATCATCAATGAGCTTGTTACCAATGCTTTTAAATATGCCTTCCCAGGCGGAACTACCGGAGAGATTCACATCAGGCTTGAAAAAGAGGAGGACGAGATGTGCTCGCTCATCGTCGAAGACAATGGCGTCGGGCTTCCCGCCTCCTCCTCCATGGATTCAGAGAAGTCTATCGGGCTTTATATTGTGCGCCTTCTGGTTGAACAACTCGATGGCTCGGTCAATATTGTGCGTGATAAGGGTACCTCCTTCCGGATCCGGTTCCGGAACCTGATTCACAGGAAGCAGGAGAAACTGCCAAGCGAATATTAGCTGATCTGAACAACATTGTAATTTCAAGAAAACCTTACAGGCAGCTTATACAATGCTTATATAAAGCATATACAAAGCATATACAAAGCATATACAAAGCATATACAAAGCATATGCAAAGCACATACCAGGAAGGTATAAACATCAAGTAAAATTCAATGAATTGTCAAATAATCATCTGCAAGGGGTTCACCCTGTGTTAATATATTATGCCCTGTCAGGGCAAATGGCAACAACTCATAGATGGAACGGATTATTGGGATGAATCCCTCTCATGGAATGATTCCAAATACGATCAACAAGCATTAAATGATCTGTAACTGGATAATTGTGATCAATCAATTAAATAATGTGTTAAATTGACGACTGAAAATGAATACCCGGTAAAGGATGCCGGGGGATAATCAGGAATGGTATGCGGTATATTCTCATAATCATCATGTTGTCGGGCCTGCCGGGAACACAGTCACGAGCCGGGGGAGGTGATTTCCCGTTCTTTGAGAAAGCGAAAAAAGTATATTACGGTTCCTTTTCTTCTATGAAAGCAGAAAATGGAAACAACAAGGTCATTGATTCACTGCTCAGGGCTCATCCCCAGGTGGTTGACTTCAAAACTGCCGAAGATCTTACCTGGAAGATCGGGATCAACCTGCTGAAGCAGGGAAAACACGCCTATGCCCTTGAAATTTTCAATAATCTTCGCGCGTACCTTGAATCTTCCCCCGACCAGTCGCCTGAAAAGCAAAGACGTATATCTGCAGCCCTCACCATCACAGGAGCAATTTATGAAGAGACAGGACTATGGAACGAAGCGTTGGTGCTTTATATGAACTCCCTGGAAATCTCCGGCAGAATTAATTATGAGGAAGGGAAAGCAAAAATATTCAATAACCTGGGAAAACTTTATTTTAACCGCAATCAACTGCCTAAAGCCGAGGAACTTTATAAAAAGGCCATCGAGATCAATAAAAAATTCAATATCAAAAGGGAGTTGTTTAATAATTACAACAACCTTGCCGGAATTTACCAGGTGTCAAAGCAGCCGTCGAAAGCACTGGAATACGCACTCATTGCGCTTAATCAACTGGATATCTACCGCGATTTCTACGATCTTTCCATCATCTATAACAACATCGGGAAATTATACCAGGATATGGGCAATTTTCCCGTTGCCCACTCCTATTATCAACAATCATCCGGCCTGCAGAAAGAGAAATGCTATTCCGATGCCCTGATCCATTCATACCTCGCCATGTCTTCCCTTTTCCAGGTGATGAAATTATCCGATTCAGCCTCTTTTTACCTGGTCAGGGCTCAAAAATTAGCTGAAGAACTGGGGAATCCTTATCTGAAGATCCTGGTTTTACGGGATGCCGCGCTGTTCCAGAGCAAAATGGGTAATAACGACAGAGCAGTCGGGCTATATTCAACTTACCTCAACCTGAATGATTCCCTTGAAGCACTCAACAGTCTTGACAGGATGGAACAAATTCAATCAGTTTACAAAGTCATTAATGAAGAAAAGAACAGCCAGATTCTTCAACAACAGGTTGATCTGCAAAAACTGGCCATTCAAAGACAGCAGATCTTCCTGGTGGCTGCACTCATTCTTTTTTTCGTATTGGCTTTGTTTCTTTTCAATATTCAACGCCTTCGCAGGCGGGAAAAGAAAAATAACGAGCTGATCGCAAGGCAAACAGATGAACTTCATCAAAAAGAGAAGGAAATGCTGCTTCAGGCGGAACATACCCTTCAGGTCGAACTCGATTACAGCAACCGGCAGCTTACATCTCACGCTTTAAATCTCGCAAGGAATAATGAATTTATTTCAAGGACGATTCAGGATTTGAAGCAGATCCTTTTGAAAATGAATACGAAAGATAAATTACTGGTGGAGGGTGTCAGGAAAACGATCGCGGATATTCACCAATTCTCGGCAAGAAACGACTGGGAAGAATTCCGCCACTATTTTGAGAAAGTCCATCAATCATTTGAAAAAAACCTGCTGGCCGAGTTCCCCGATCTCTCACTCAATGACCGGAAAATTTGTGCTTTACTAAAACTTGGACTATCCACCAAAGACATCGCATCCATCACTTTCCGCGAACTGCGGAGCGTTGAATCCTCCCGGAACAGGTTGCGTAAAAAACTGGGTATTCCTGCGGATGTGAACATCCATAATTTTTTATCACATTTTTAAGTATTGATAATCAGCATACTGGTTTGTGATGCCGTAGTTTAATATCTCCATAATCAATGAATGCCGTAGCCAATAAATATGGTGGCAATCATGATTTCAGGGTTTGTAATTATATTTGTCCTATGAATTAATGATTTTACTCCCGTAAAAAATCCATTTGTCGAACTTAAACTTAACGCTATGAAAAAAAATCTGCAAATTAACCTGGGCTTGGCCCTGGTATTGATCATCTTTCTGTTCCCCGTTAAAAATGTGCATGCCCAATGGAACAATAATACCTCCGAAAACACACTTGTATCAGGGCTTAATGTTTCAGTAATACTGACGGCGGCAACCACTGACGGTAAAGTCTGGTCGGCCTTCTACAGTCAGAACGGAAGCAGTTATGACATGTATGCACAGCTGATGGATGCCAACGGCAATAAGCTGCTTGGTCCGAATGGTTTCCTGGTCAGCAACCAGCCAACAGGAACCGCCACGTATGTTTTCAACATCTGCGTGGATGCATCAAACAACCTGATCATCGCGTGCCAGGATCAGCGTACAGGAACGATGCAGGCTGTGGTTTATAAAATTTCGCAGGCCGGCACCCATTTATGGAGTTCAGCCGGGGTTATCCTGGGTGCGGGACTTGCTCCTTACCCGGCCGTCCTCACAAGCGGCGAAGTCGTTGTCGCCTGGGCTGCCACCACCGGGAGCACACTCAACCTGCAAAAAATCACTACCAGCGGAACCCTCGCCTGGGGCACCCCAAAGGCCGTCCTGCTCGGAACGGCGAAAACCAACCGCGGACAGATTGTGGCAACATCAGGCGAAAAATTCACCATGGTATTCCAGAAAAAAGGTGTGGGGAACGGCTCCACGCTATGGGTAAACAGGTATGACTCAACAGGTACCGCTTTATATTCCGCGTTGCAGATCTGCACTTCCACCTCGGCACAGTCCACCTATTACTCCATTCTCACCGATGGCGACACCACCTATTATGGCTATTATGTGGCGCAGGGTTCAAGGTTTAACTCTTTCCTTCAAAGGATCAACCCCGATTGTACAACCCCCTGGGGAATGAACGGTTCCAATTTCTGCACGGCCATTTCCTCCACCGATCCCTACCAGATGGTCACCAATATAGGCAAGGCTCCGGGATCGGATTACATCTGGTCGGTCTCTTCATTCTGCAATACACTCCAGTCGAATTATGGCGTTTACATTCAAAAATACCTGAAAACCACGGGTGCACGTCAATTTACCGATGCAGCCAAAAATGTTTTCCCCATTACATCTTCAAGAGATCAGCAAACAGGGCGACTGGTGGTTGTGAATGACACTCCGATGTTCATGGAATACACCGATATCAATTACCTGATCTATGCCACCAGGCTTGACGCCAGCGGGAATTTTGCCTGGCCATATAACCGGGTAGAGATCAGTTCCACTACCGCGACCCTCGGAAACCCGAAAGGAAGATTTGGATTTGAGGCTGTTGGATCAACCAGGTGTGCCGGTTTCTGGAATGAAGACCGGGGAACCGGAGTAAAAATGGGATATGTCCAGGGTATTTCCATGAATGGTGTGATCGGCATCAGGGTAAAGACTCAGGGAAACGTTCCCGCCCAGATATCCACCCTTGCGGGTTCGCTACAATTGGTTGACACAGTGTATCCTTCTTACGCCAACCAGGCGGCCAACTGGACCATCATAACCGGGACAGGCAATGCCACGATCAGTGGAACAGGCCTTGTCACGGCAGTTGCCGACGGAACCGTTTGGGCAAAGGCAGCTGCCGTTGCCGACGGTACGATCGTGGATTCGCTGCTGATCACGATTACCGGTCAAAATCCCATCGTTTGCAACCCGCCTTCAGGGGTCACCTCCACCCAGGTCCTGTCGACCAGTGCCCTGGTTTACTGGAGCAATGCGATCGTCCCACCTGAAGGCTACCAGTACGAGATCAGGACGAGCGGCGACCCGGGAAGCGGGGCATCCGGACTGGCATTTTCCGGTTCGGTCCCGGCCGGCACCGATTCGGTTATCCTGACAGGCCTGGCACCTGTCACCTCCTATTATGCTTACATTCGTTCCGCCTGCGGTTCGGGATATTACAGTTCATGGACACCCGCGCATTACTTCAGAACCATGGCCTCTGAACTCCCGGTTACCGGAACCGTAGCAGAAAATCAATCAAAATGCTATGATGCGACACAGACGATCACCGTTGCCGGCGGAGATTCAATATTTACCGTGATGGCAGGAGGTTCAGCCACCCTTATTGCCGGGCAAAACATTGTATTCCTCCCCGGAACAACGGTCCTCCCTGGTGGATACATGCACGGCTATATTACCGACTCCTCTCATTATTGCCCCACTCCCGCTGCTCCGATTGCAAGCGCTCCAACGAAAAATGGTGGACAACCTGCTCAGGCTGTTTCAGGAAGGCTGCAGAAGATCATCATTTATCCGAATCCCGTTCAGGACATCCTTAATGTTGAATCTTCCGGTGATGGATCTGCGCTCATCACCGGGATTAAAATTTTCGGAATGAGCGGAATTCAGGTCTTTTCCAAAGTATCTGAAGGCCTGTTGAAACAATCTGTGTCAACAGGTGAGTTCAAACCGGGAATCTATTTTGTACGGGTATCAACCGCAACGGGTGATGAAACTTTCAAACTGATCAAGATGTAGTCAACATCGGGAATTTGCCAGGATTAGCAATTCCCGGTAACTGATTTGAGTGTTACTGTCGGTCGCCCCGGTCAATCCTTATTGAAGGCAGGATTGTACCGGGGCGACAGGCTTTTATCAGCCACTTTTTTACGCCAGGATTTCCGTTGGACGGAATTATAAGAAGAATTGAAAAACATCATAAAGTGTAGTCACCTGATTGCACATATAGCCAGCATACCTGGAATAGCTAAACGATAACCTATATTATTTTAAATCGCATAATTATCACTAAATAAAAATTATTTCCTACCTTTGCCCAATAAAAAGAGATGTATTATGTGGATAACAATTAGTGTCATTAGCGTGCTTGCAATCCTGGTTGGATTACTAATCCTGAACACCAGGAGGCAGATGAAGAATCTGAAGGATGTCAAAGACAGTGAAAAGGTTCAAATTCTCACCGATCTCAATTTTCAGAATAAAATAAAAACAGGTACGGTGTTGGTCGATTTCTGGGCTTCCTGGTGTGTTCCCTGTAAAATGATGATCCCAGTGCTGAATGAAGTTGCGGAGGGGGCGAACGGGAAATTTACCATTGCCAAAGTCAATGTTGACGAGCAAAAAGTCACAGCTTCCAAATTCGCAATCCGCAGCATCCCGACCATGATCCTGTTTCAGAATGGAAAGGAAGTCAAACGGATAACGGGAGTTAAAACAAAGGATTATTTATTGAAAGAGTTGGACCGCAGAATTAGCCTGTAATCAATGGGATTACAACTGCCGGGTTTCCAGAAAATTCTTCAAAGTCAAAAGGTGCTGTTAAAACACCGGGTTAAATTTTTAATGTTTTAAATTGCAGAACAGATTCGCCGATTGTTTCGTACATTTGGTTCCATTATGGGTGACAACAGAAGAAATACCAGCTCAGGTATATTTTTACTGGTTTTAGCGATCGTCTTTATTTCTTTTTTTCAAAAAGAAAAGGATAAACATGATGAAACAGCCCAATCTGTTATTTCTTATTCTAACAGTTCCAGTTTTCAGGCAATCATGGTTCCGGAGATTTCAAGCCCGGGAACAGACATTATCCGGATTAAAAAACCCGACACGAAGTTTCCTTGTCCTGATTACTATTCAGGCAGGGAAATCGTTCTGAACGAACTCATTTGCTGTTGTTACAACTCACATCAGTTTGAATTTCATGCCAATAACCCAGTCATTGGTTTAATTTTCCCACAAAAAGTTCCAGAGCAGGGAAATGATGATGATGTCCTCTCAATAATATAATTACCTCTATTTTTATTTTTTAACCACCGCATGAGAATGCATGGTTTTATTAGTGTATTCATTAAATCTAAATTTATGATTATGAAAACTTTAAAATATATTTTTTTTGGAATATTGTTAATCACCATCATTCCCGTTTGCAACTCACAAACTCCGGAAAAGACCAAACAGGTCATTACATTGAAAAGCGTGCCTGAAAATGCACCAAGTAAACTTCTTGCTGAATCGAAAGAGATTCTGGTACGAAGGTTAGGATTGATGGGGCTCCGTGATATCCAGATTACACCTGATAATAAAAAATCTGAATTGGTCATTCCAGTCGGAGATACTATTTCAAATGTGACTTTGTCGGAAATTCTATTGATTCAGGGGTATGTAAGTTTTAAGGCTGACACCATTATGGTTTTAAATAAGGAAAACCTTTTGGAAGTGCATGCAGATTTTAACAACTCTGAATATCCCACTCTATGTATGACATTTAAGGAAAATAAATGGAAGGCATGGGAAAACCTGACTGCCAGAAATATGAATAAACCTATTGCCTTTGTCGTGGACGACAAAGTTTATTCTAACCCACAGATAGCGGGTAAAATTCCCAATGGAAAGATTTCATTGACGGGTGGTGGCTTATCCAAGGCTGAAGTCAGGAATTTGGCCGCTATTATTTCAAGTGGACCACTCCCTTTGAAATTTACTATTGTGAGTAAAAAATAAGAAAGTATCTGTTTAACCTGAA
>CAIKNA010000179.1 GCA_903828645.1 uncultured Bacteroidales bacterium | reverse complement strand
GCGGCAAAGATCGCATCGGCATTGTCGTATTGCCTGTCGTTCAGGGCCGGCAAGGCCTGGATCGCATACCAGGCCGGGTTTGATGCAAATTCGAGGGTGAGTTTGTGATTTTTAAGCGTTTCATTATGCTGTCCCGGAGTGCCTGATTTCAGCAGTTTGTCAAAGACAAATTCCGTGGTTCCTTTTCCACGGACGGGCAATGGCAATGATTCGGTTACCAGCATGCGGTTTGTGAGCACGGGAATTGCTTTTTCCTCGCCATCGCTGAAATTTTCGGTCTCCGCTGTAATCCTGTATTGAAGAACCGCCAGGTCTGAACCGACCGGGATGAAAAGTCTCCAGGAGGCGGCGGTACTTTCTCCTTTTTTAACGGTGAAAATCTGGTTGCGCAACCCTCCCTGGGCGGCATCATGAGCCTGTTTCTCATCCCGGGTGGTGTCGATCAAATTGTTGAGGGAGTGCAGGGTGATGGCGTCGGTCAAGGCAAGAGTTGCTTTGCCGGAGAGGTCGCGGTCGGAAAGATTGACAATTTTTGTGCTGAAGATCACGGTGTCTCCCTCTCTGACAAACCGCGGGGCGTTTGGAAACACCATCAGCTCCTTCCGGGTCACGAGCTCTTTTTCGATCACCCCGTTGTCAAGATTTTTCGTGTGGGCCAACCCGAGAAATTTCCATTTCGTAAGTGATTCCGGTGCGGTGAACTGCAGGATCAGGCAGCCTGTGGAATCGGTTGCAAGTGCAGGATAGAAAAATGCCGTTTCACGGAAATCACGACGGATCTGGATAACAGGTTCCGGCTTTGCTTTCGGCGGGCGTTGCCCGTTCCCGGGATGGGTGGACGTATCTGCCACCTTTCCCTGTTTCAATTCAGACACCGGGGCAACCCCGGTGGACAGCACAGCAGATGCCATCGGGGAATCCATCATTTCGGCCCGCATGCCTTTGGCGCTCCCTCCGGCAAAACCCCTGGTAAACCTTCCCGAACTGCTAAAATAGCTGGTTCCAAACCAGTTCAGCTTTAACCCGGGATGAAAAAAGTAAGCACCATCCGGTTCATTTTGTGTGAGCAATTGCCCGGAGGAGATCCGAAAGGCATTGTCCACATCCCAGGGAGCTGCCCCCGAATAGCGCTGATACAGGCTGAATATCCATTCGTTGGAACGAAACTGGTCGAGGGAGGCGTCGTACATTGCTGCCAGGAATTCCGCCCTGGCCGGTTTTCCGGTTGGTCCGGCGATTTTTATTTTCCAGATTTCACTGGCACCCGGATCCAGTTTGTCGCGGAATGTTCCGAAAGTGATCCCCAGTTTTTTACTGGCATAAGGCACACTCACCACCTGGCTTTGCTGAAACACCCGGTTGTGTTTGACAAACATAAAATTAACCGAAAAATTTCCCCGGTAATGCTCTGTTATCGGAATTTCAACCAGCATCGCCCGGTCGTTCAGCTTGATCCATTCACGGGAAACAAGGCTGTCATTCAGCCTGATTTCGTAAATCATGTTGACATTATCCTCCTTTGAACCGATGATAAACCTGGCTGATTCACCCGGCTGGCCGGCTGCTTTCAGCGGAACAATCCAGCTGAGGGTGTTGATGGGAACTTCCCTGGAGAGGGGAGAGAAGGCAGTCAGGTACTTTTTGATCTCCACGATTTCACCGAAGGGGTCGGTCGCCTTGAGCACAAGGAGGTACGAGCCGGGCTTCGGGATGCGGAACGCGGGATCAGACAGGTTTAACGTTGAATCACTGAGGGTGTTGACTGTTTTTTCAAATACCGTTTCTTCCTTTGCCCACGTTGCCGGGTTGTTTTCGTCATCGTACACATCATAAGGAAAAAGCGCATGGAACGCATCACGTGTCAAGAGGTTGATGTCGGGCTGGTCCCACATTCTCTGTTTGAATACCCGGTCGGGCTGCCGGAGCCGTTGCAGGGTGACGGCAACCAGGGTAGGCGTATGCCGTCCATTCAGGTTCGTAGTGGTGATTTTCACCAGGGTGTCCTTGGCAAGGTCAACCCTGTCGGGCATATCGGTTCCGACCAGCAGCGCTTTATATCCCGCCGACAGACCCTGCTCTGCCGACTGAGTTTCTCCGTTGAGGTCGGTTACATCAGCATAAACAGTAAAATCAAATACCGGCCAGTTTTTTTTGTCGATGCCCGGATCAGGAATTGCTGTAAACGAAATGGTAAATTTTCCCTGGGCGTCGGTCGTGCCTGTGCCACTGGCAATTTCCATTTGCGGCGTGGCGGGCATGGGCCATCGCCAGCCCCAGTCCCAGAAAGGAAACCGCGCGGTTCTGACAACCCGGTACTTCACCGGGGCGCCATCGATCGGGTTTCCGGCGAAGGCAAGTGCTTTCCCGGTAACGGTGAGCAACGCTCCCAGCCTGTAGTTCCCTTCCAGCGGTTCGCACGACACCGCGAAAGTGGGGCGTTTGTATTCCTCCACCGAAACAGCCACGGAACCCGATTCGTTGGAAATGGTCATCTGACCGGTAAGAACACCCGACGGTGCAATAAAAGAACCATTGATGGAGCCGAAATCATTCGAAACAAGGTCTTGCTCTGATATCTTCTGCCCGTTTGCATCGGTAAAGACGACTTTCGTGGCATGTTTTGTTTTCACCCTTGAGTTGTCACCGGTCCGCTCAACCAGGATTCCCTTGAAATAAACGACCTGCCCCGGCCTGTATATTGCCCGGTCGGTGTAGAACATGGTTTGCAGGGAGATCTGCTCCTGCCTGGGGTAGACCGGGTACTGGTAAAAGTTGTCGGTAATGAGGAAGTCATCCTTGTAGAAGATCTTTAAAAACTGGTTCGTGTTGCGGCTGTTGTTTCCCTGTGGCGGAACCACCAGGGATCCCTGTTCGTCTGAGGTATAACCCTGGAGTTTAACATTCGTATTCTTACGCTCCTGATAGTCATATTTTTTTTCCCAGGCTTCCGCGCGGGCATTTTTTAACGGCAAACCTGTTTCCCGGTCAAGCAGGAAATAGGCATAACTCCCGTCGGTATTGCGTTTTTTTACATAACTGATCTGCGTCGACCAAAAGGGAGTAAAGGCAAAAGCCCCGGCCGGATCGGAAAAATCTTTGACCGGGGAACACAAAAGCACCCAAAAACCAACCGGAATACCGGGGAGTTCAGTCTCCGCCTGGTGTTCCTGGAAATCTCCATCGTCGGGAAAATTCAGCGACCATGACTTTGCAGCGGGCAGACCGGCCAGGAAGTTTAAGTACCCGGCGTGATCGGTGGTTCCGGCTCTCTCTGCATAGGCTTCCGGGTCTGTTTTGACAAGCCGGAAAAAGAGTTGTTTCAGGTTTTTTGAACCGATCAGGGCCAGCGACGGTTTATCGGGGGGCACAGCTGATTCGGTCGTTATCCGGAGTGATGGTACTTTGATGGACTTTGCCAGGATTCTGCAATTTCCGGATCCCTCCGAACCGGGAAACAACTTAATAGCCCTGTCGCACACTTCGAGGGCCGACCGGATATCCCATTTGTGCAGGTCACCAGCCAGCGGCCGGTACAATTGCCCCTGGTCGTTTAGAAATGTCGCAAGGGCGTAGGAAATGGATGAACTCCCGGGAGAGCCGGTCTCAGCCTGTTCAAATTTCCGCAGCGCATCCATGTAAAGACTGTCTTTGCCAGGCAGGGTGTATTTCTCGTGGACAAAGGCAAAACGCTTCAGTTCTATGGCAATCAATGCGCTGCGATCGATATCCTTGAGATGGAAGGTTGCCAGGTCGCGGAAAATGCGCAGCGCCATGCTTGCAGGAGCCGCAGGATCTGCCGCGATCATCATCCTGTTGGCGGTAAAGTTGAAGGATTGAGCGAAAAACCAACTTTGATCAACTTCAAAATGCCTTGCCGGCAGTGTCGGACCTCCCTCCGCGGAGGTAAAATAGTCCAGGGCGCGTCCTGCAAGAAAATCATACAGGGTCGGAATATATTTAACTGCATCCCTTACCAGGGTATCCTGTTTCCCGGCGGAAAAAATTTCCAGTTCCATGATGGCGTCAAACCTGTCGGCCGGGATCCGCTGCAATGTGTCGGCATGTTCAAGAGAGAGCATGTAGTTGCGAGAGATTTCGCCGGAAATCGTTGCCAGGTCCCAGGTTTCGATGCTGTCGTGCTGGCCTGACCCCTTGGGGGTGCGGTCGCGAAAACGGTATTGGTTGTTCTGGTAATATTTCAGGTAAACCTCAGCCAGGATCGATTGCAACACCTGTGTTTTGGGTTGGGACGCCGCTGATATCTCCTTTTGAAGTCCGGCAATGGTGTGTGTCAGGAAGTCTTCCCGGAATTCAGAATTCAGGCGGATACGGTAAATGATGGCCTTGATCTCCTGCGTATCATCTTTGCCGGCTTTGGCCTGTGCATAAATTTTGTCGACAATTTCCAGGGCCGATTTTGGCTGGCCTAGGTTGGCAAGGGAGTCGACCTGCTTCCATAAGCGGGCATTCGGATGAGCAGATGAACCGCTGAGTGGCCGGGATGATGGGTTGGTAGGCATGGCGCTTTGTTTTCGTTGTGGTTTTTGCGGATTTCCATTTACGGAAAGCACAATCAGCAGGAATATGATCGCAAGAGACTGGAAGAGGAGCCTGAATTTCATAAGGAAAGGATTGGTTCGGGTAAAATCAGATACAATATTAGCAATTTTACCCGATTATGCAAATATTATGCCGCAATGCTACCTGGGTTTGCGGGCAAATGGCGAAATTCCCATGATCCTCAGATCACGATGTTGATGATCTTGTTCGGCACAATGATCACTTTTTTCGGTGGTTTTCCCTGCAACCATTTTTCCGACTCCACCGCTTCAAGTGCGGCCTTTTCAATTTCAGGAACCGTAAGGCCGGTGGGCAGGACCATTTTAAAGCGGGTTTTCCCGTTGAAAGAGACAGGATATTCAAAGGTGTTTTCGACCAGGTATGCCGGGTTGAATTCCGGGAAGATTGCCACCGAAACACTCCCGGTATGGCCGAGCAAATTCCATAGTTCTTCGGCGATGTGGGGCGCGTAGGAGGCGATGAGCACAACCAGGTCGCTGAGGATGGCGCGTTTGTTGCATTTCAGGTCGGTGAGTTCGTTCACGCAGATCATGAAGGAACTTACAGCGGTGTTAAACGAGAGCCGCTCGATATCCTCCTGTATCTTTTTGATCGTCCTGTGAAGCACACGCAGCTCGGCGGGCTCCGAAGGTTCGCCGGTAACGCGGAAATTGTTCTGGTCGTCATGAAACAGCCTCCAGAACTTGCGGATAAAACGGAACACCCCCTCAATGCCATTGGTATCCCAGGGTTTCGATTGCTCAAGCGGTCCGAGGAACATCTCGTACAGGCGGAAAGTATCGGCACCGTATTTTTCAATCAGGAAATCGGGATTGACCACATTGTAGAGCGATTTCGACATTTTCTCCACCGCGTAACCGCAATGGTATTTGCCATCCTCAAGGATGAATTCAGATCCGGCGAGGTCGGGCCGCCACAGGCGGAATGCTTCCGTGTCGAGGATATCGTTGTCTACGATGTTCACATCCACATGCATTTCGGTCGTATCATGCTGATCCTTCAGCCCGGCCGAGACAAAAGTGTTTGTTCCCCTGATCCGGTAAGCCAGGCTTGACCTTCCCTGGATTTTCCCCTGGTTGATCAGTTTTTTAAAGGGCTCCTCCTTCACCGACATGCCTGTGTCGAACAGGAACTTGTTCCAGAACCGGGAATAGATGAGATGGCCTGTGGCATGCTCATCGCCCCCGATGTAAAGATCCACATCCTGCCAGTAATTGACGGCTTCCCTTGAAAAATATTCCTTGTCGTTGCGTGGGTCCATGTAGCGGAGATAATAGCCGCTGGAGCCGGCAAAGCCGGGCATGGTATTGGTTTCGAGCGGATAACCCTCTTTGGTCGTCCAGTTTTTAGCACGGGCAAGAGGTGGTTCGCCAGTCGAAGTAGGCAGGTAGGCATCCACCTCGGGCAGCCGCAGCGGGAGTTCGCTTTCATCGAGCATACAGGCTATTCCATCCCTGAAATAAACCGGGAAGGGCTCTCCCCAGTAGCGCTGCCTGCTGAAGATGGCATCACGGAGGCGGAAATTAACGGTTCCCCTTCCGATACCCATTTCGTTTATCCTGCGGATCACTTCATGGATGGCATCTTTCACCTGCAGCCCGTTGATGAAGTCGGAGTTGATCAGCACACCATCTTTTGCATCGTATGAAGCCACGGAGATATCCCCGCCGGCAACCACCTCCACAATGGGAAGTCCGAAATGCCTTGCAAAATCATAATCGCGGCTGTCGTGAGCCGGAACGGCCATGATGGCGCCGGTGCCATATCCCGCCAAAACGTAATCGGCCACCCAGATGGGGATCGGGGCGCCATTGAAGGGGTTCAGGCAATAAGCCCCGGTAAACTCGCCGGTCACCTTTTTCACCTCTGCCATGCGTTCACGTTCGGAGCGGTTTTTCGCCAGTTGCAGATACTGGTCAACCGCTTCCCTGCGGTCGGGGGTTGTAAGCCTGGCTATCAACTCATGCTCGGGCGCCAGGACCATGAATGTTGACCCGAAGATGGTATCGGGGCGGGTGGTGAAAATGCTGAGACTTAGCTCCTGGTCCTGTACGGGAAAATGGATTTCGGCACCTTCCGACCGGCCGATCCAGTTGCGTTGCATCTCTACAAGGGAATCGGAAAAATCGACCACCTCAAGCCCGTCGAGCAGGCGCTGGGCGTAGGCAGTGATGCGCAGGAACCACTGGCGCATGAGCTTGCGCTCGACCGGGTGGCCGCCGCGGACTGAGAATCCGTTGGCGATTTCATCATTTGCCAGCACGGTCCCCAGCTCGGGACACCAGTTTACCATCGCATCGGAAAGGTATGCCAGGCGGTAATTCATCAGGATGTCGTGCTGCTGCTTTTCCGAAAAGGATCTCCACTGGTCTGCCGAAAAACAACCTTCCCATTTTGCGCCAAAAGAGGCATCTTTTTTAACAACTTCTTTGTACCAGTTCTGGGTCATGGAAGCCTCGACTGCGGTGTTGCCTTCAGATTCGAAAACTTTTACCAGGGCGGCAATTGGTTCGGCTTTCTTCGTTTTAGTGTTATACCAGTGGTTGAACAGCTGGATAAAGGTCCACTGGGTCCATTTGTAATAATCGGGATCGCAGGTTTTCACCTCACGGTCCCAGTCATAGCAGAACCCGATCTTGTCCATCTGTTCACGATACCTGGCCACGTTCTTCTCAGTGGTCACTGCAGGATGTGTACCGGTTTGAATGGCATATTGTTCAGCGGGCAGCCCGTAGGCATCATATCCCATCGGGTGAAGCACGTTGAATCCCTTCAGCCGCTTGTAGCGCGAATAGATGTCGGAGGCAATATATCCCAGCGGATGGCCCACATGCAGCCCTGCGCCGGAAGGGTATGGAAACATGTCGAGGACATAATATTTTGGCCGGGCAAGATCTGTTTTGGTTTTAAAGGTCTTGTGATCCACCCAGTATTTCTGCCACTTTTTTTCGATTTCCGGAAAATTGTAATCCATTGTGTTTTTTGAATTTATGTTGCAACTTGAAAAATTTCAAACCAACGGGATCGGGAACAGGTAAACAATTTGATTTTTGCACTTTGCACTTTGCATTTCCCTTTACCATTCCCCCGCAAATTTAGGCATTTCACCTGATTCACGAAAATGGTTACCTTTGACTCTCCAACCATGCCGCTGAATGGCCGATCAGGAACCTGAAAAAAAAGCACCTCCGCCCGGGCGCCGGCCACGCGCCTGGCGCATTGTCGCGCTAAGCCTGTTCTTCCTGCTGCTGCTCTCCTTCATTGGGGTCTTCCTGGGGTTCTACTATTTTGGAGAACGGTTTCTGAGAAATTACCTGCAGGAAAAAATCCGTATTTCGAGCAACGGGATTTACCATGCCGATTTTAAGAGGTTGCAGGTGAACATCCTTACCGGCAAGGTGGTGATCGACAGTTTCGAACTGATCCCCGACACAATTCAGTACCAGCGGTTAAAAGCCGGGGGAAGGATTGCCAGGTCGCTCTACCGGATCTCTTTTTCATCCCTCACCGTCGACCGGGTTCATTTCCGGCAGATTTATGAAGGCAAACGGATCGGATTCAGGCAGCTGACGCTCCAGCGGCCCGTTCTCAGGATAGTCGGGTTCCCCGACACACTGACAGCCAAACGCAACAAATGGCGGGTGATTTACGAGGACCTGTACCCGACTGTTTCGTATTTATTCAATGATTTTCACATCGATTCGGTAAAGGTGAACCACGGCCGGCTTTTTACCTCTTTCACTGAGAAATCCGGAAGACAATCGACCGGGGAATATGAATTCAGTTCCGTGTTAAAGGATGTATCGGTGAACCCGTTCAGCTATTATAACCGGAACAGGGTTTTTTACTCCCGCGATGTCGACCTGGTGGTGCATAATTTTGAAACCCGGCTTGCCGACAGCCTCTATTTGCTGAAAGCGGATGAAATCGGTTTTTCTCTCACAAAGTCAACCCTTTACGGGAAAAAAGTCTCTCTTATCCCGAACTTAAGTTCCAGGAAAATCAGGCAGGTTCAAAGCGGTGACCTTTTCCGGATTGAGCTTCCTGCATTTTCGGTCCGCGGCATTGACCTTTACCGCGCCATGACCGGAAGGGAAGTAGCGGTTTCCTCGGTAACCCTGACCGATTTCTTCATTCGTGTATACCGGGACAAACCTTCGCCGGGAGCTGCCGCAAGCAAAAAGGGGAAGAAAAAAATAACCCTCGCCGGGCTGTATACGGTTGTTGCCAAAGAACTTCGCTATGTTGCCATCGACTCCCTGTGTCTGCGGAACGGTTCTTTTGAATATTACGGCAACCCGGCTGATTCAAGACCCGAATTGCGCATTGGCACGGTCAATATTGAACTGGACAGGTTCAGGCTCGATTCGGTTTCGCACCGGGATCCCTCGAGAATTTTTTATTCCAGGGGAATCGAACTGGAACTGGAGCGGTTCTCGCTCTATTTGCGCGACGGGATCCATTGCGTCAATGCTTCATCCGCCATCTTTTCCACCCGGAAATCACTGATCGACATCCATGAAGCGACCATTTTCCCCGACCGGAAAAAGAACCTGCGTCTGCCTGAAAACAGGCGTAACACGATGTTCGTTAACCTGCCACGGCTCACCTTTACCGGCATCGACCTGAAAAAAGTCTTTAACAGGCGGGTCCTCGATTTCGACCGGCTGATCATCAACGAACCGGAGGTGCGGTACACCCGCTTCCAGCCTGCCAAAAACCCCGATCCCCGGTTCAAACAACCTGAAGATTTTTTTTCCAGTGAAAATGAAGATGTGGTTTACGATCTGTTAAAAAAGTACCTGTATGTGATCAAAGGGAGCAAGATTGACATCAACGGAGGGCTGGCTAAATTTTCAGTGGACCGCAATGGCATGGAACTCCCGCTTGCTTCAAGCAGTTTTGACCTGGTCATGCAGCAGTTTCTGATCGATTCGGTGCACGGGATGAACGAACAGGGTTATTTTTACAGCCATGATTTCACCCTTGATCTCCGTTCTGTCTCCATTGTATCGCCCGACAGCCTGAAATATATGCAGGCAGGCAGGGTGCGTATCGCCACCCGCGATTCCCTGATTGAGGCCGACAACGTTCATCTCTACAAATCGGCTGATCCACTGATATTCAATTCACTGGCAAAAATGAGACACCCGATGACCTTTGAGTTCTCATTGAACAAACTTACGCTGACCGGGCTCAATCACAAGAAACTGTTCCTGGAAAAAATTCTCAAAGCAAATGAGATTGTGCTTGACAACCCAGCACTTTATATCAAAGCCAACGCCCGTCTTCGTCCAGCCGGTCCACCGGAAGAGTCCCAGCTTCTTAGATCCGGCGAATTCGTTCATTCCTTTGAAATTGGCCGTTGCATCGTTCGAAAAGGTGCTTTTTCGTATGACGGGGAAGAAGATCGTAAAGCTTCGTACTTCTCGCTGAAGGACATAGATTTTGCCGTGGTTGGTGCAACCGTTCGCATCCCCGGAAAGGGGCTGCACGACGGCGTTATAAAATTCGATTCCCTCCATCTGAAGGTGTTTCCCCTGCGTGCAATCATTGCCGACAGTTCCTACGCCCTTGAAGCCCGGAGTCTCGAAGTTCATTCCTATCCTGCCGACATCATGCTGAAAGGGATAAAGATCTCCCCGCTGCAATCATGGAAAGATGTACCAGGAAGGAAAAGCTTGGTAACCATTACCATTCCTGAAATTCAGTTGAACGGGTTTTACTTTGACCGGGCGATCTTCGACAACCAGTGGCTGGTGGACAGCCTGTATGTGGATCATCCAATAACATCGGTGGAGCTGATGCAGGATCAATCCATTGCAAAAGGGTCCGGGCATCCTGATCCCTTGAGTTTCATCAGGATCCCTCCCTTTATGAAGACCCTCGCCGTGAATAAAATTTCCATTTCGCATGCCGCGGCCAGGCTCATCATCCATGGGCCCGAAAAAACCCGTTCCCGCACCCTGGCAAACATCATGCTGGAGGTGACCAGTTTCAGGGCCGATTCTGCCACCCGGTCAAACCCTGCGGCCGCACCGTTGTTCAATGCCGGGGATGTAACGCTTTCCGCACCGGGATTTTCATGGGCTTCACCCGACAGCATGTACACTTTTGCGGTTGGCAGCTTTGGTGCATCCACCAGGTTGGCCAGTGCATACCTGGATTCGGTTTCAGTCACCCCGAATTTCGACCGGACGGAATTTTCAGTAAAAGCCGGACACCAGGCTGACAGGAATGTATTAAAGATCCCCCGGATAAAGGTTTCACATGTTGACTTCCGGAAACTGCTCGACGAGCGGCAGCTCCGGGCATCACGGATAAACCTGGAAGGGTTGTCATTTGAATCCTATCTCGACAAGCGGGCACCTGTTCCCTCCCCGCACAGCCCATTGATGCCCGGCCGGATGGTTGCGGGAATCAAGTTCGCGGCATGCGTCGATACCATCGCCTTGTCAAACGGTTTTGCCTCTTATGAAGAGCAAACCGGCGAAGAACCCGGCAAAATCTTTTTCGACAGGATGAACGCCACCCTGACAGGCTTTTGCACGCCATCTTTCCCGGCCGGCTCAGGGAAAGACCTTGACCTGCATGGAACCCTGCGATTGATGGGCTTGTCGGCCCTGGAAGCGTGGATCCACTTTCAAAAAGGCCATCCGCGGGATACCTTTACCGTACATGCCACCATCGGGGAGTTCGATCTTACCTCGATCAACCCCATGCTGTCGAAACTGATGCCTGTCTCTATCAAAAGCGGAACTGCCACTGCCACCGAAATCATTCAGTTCAACGCCAACGACAGCATGGCCATTGGAAGGATGAGCCTTGTTTACAACAACCTGACCGTAAGGCTGCACCCCGTAACTCCGGGAACATGGCCCCGTGTGAAGCAGTATTTCCTCACCCAGGCGGTTAATCTTCTCCTGGCCGATAACAACCCGGGCGACGACGGTAAAATGAAATACGGGGAAATTTATTTTAAACGTGATCCCTCCAGAGGTTTTTTTAACTTTGTCTGGAAAAGCGTTCTGAGCGGAATCAAATCAACCGTCGGCGTCAACACAAAACTTCAGAAGCAGATGAAAAAACAGTCGAGAACCCAAAATCAATGAAAGGAAAGACGGTTGGCAAAATCATCCTGGGGTTCCTGGCCGTATTGATCCTGCTGGCAGGTATCCTTTTCACCATTGGATACTTCTACTACGGGAAGATCATCCGCAACTATCTTATCGAGGCCGTCAGCCGGGAGAGTAAAGGGTTGTATAAAGCTGAAATCGGGAGCCTTTCACTCAACCTCCTTGTCGGAAATCTCACCATCGACCGCTTTTCGCTGGTACCAGATACCGCATTGTACCGTGCCCGTTCAAATTCGGATACTCTTTCTCCACTGCTCCTGAAAATAACTGTTGACAAGTTTATGATCAGGGATTTCCGGATCATGGACGCCGTCAGATTCCGGAAGATTGATGTTAAACGCATCCGGTTCATTGGTCCCGAAGTCACCGTGTTCCGGATGGCGATGCCCCGGAAGGCCAATGACGACAAGCCTAAGGAGAAAATGACCTCCATCCCTTTACCTAAAGGATTGACTTCTATTGAAATCGGGGAGCTCCTCGTCGAAAATGCAAAACTTGATTTTGTGGATTGCAGCCATGATACCATCACCAGGAATTCGTTTCCCACCTGCACCATCACCATCAAACACATCCTCGTCGATTCTGCCCACCAGGGAAAGCGGAGGCTGTTCAATGCCGACGACATCAGCATTACGCTGGGTTCGTACAGCCTGCCCTTGAAAAATGGAATGAACAAATTGTCGTTTGGCGAGATCGGGATTTCGACGGGTTCAGGAGTGGTTTATGTCAACAAGTTTCACCTGGAACCCCTTTACAACAAACATGACTATACGCGGAAGCTGGGTTACCAGACCGACTGGATGGATATCTCCGTGAGCAAGCTGGCTTTTAAGCGAATGGATCTGCGCAAGTTGTTGTTTGAAGGGAAAATAATGGCGGGTTTTCTTGAAATCGATACCCTGATCCTCGACGATTACCGCGACAAACGAGTTGCACCCAGGCCGGGGTTCAAACCTCCCATGCCGCAGGATGGCATCCGGAAACTGAAAACATACCTCCGAATCGACACTCTCCTTCTGAAAGGGGGCAAGGCCTCGTATGGGGAGCAGGTGGGCGAAGCGCCAGGCACTATTTTCTTCGATAAGCTGGGTGCAACCTTCACCGGGCTAACCAACGATTCGGTATTGCTGCATGCCGGGTTGGTTTCAGAGTTGAAGGGAACGGGGTGGCTGATGGGAAAAGGCAAAATGGATGCCACGATCCGTTTCAATTTCGGCAACCCCCGAAGCGCATTTACCTTCTCTGCCATGATAGGTCCCATGGACCTGGTGGAGATCAACCCCATGCTTTCCAACCTCCTGCCTGCAAAGGTGGTGAGCGGAAAACTTCAGAAATTACAGATACCCCTTGTCTCCGCAAACGATGACGTGGCAAAAGGAAAACTGCTTTTCTATTACAACGATCTTTCAATTGACGTGCAGGACAAAAAACAGACCACCTGGACCAAAATCAAGACAGGAGTGATCAACTTTGCCGCGAATGACCTGGTCGTTAACGACGACAACCCGACCAAATCGGGCAAGATGAAAACCGGTACGATCTATTTCATGAGGGCCAAAGACAAGGGTTTCATCAATTTCCTGTGGAAAAGCACCCTGAGCGGCTTGAAATCGACCATGGGGTTCAACTCGAAAGCGCAGAAATCATTGATCAGGGAGGAAAAACAGAAGACTGCAGAAAAACACAAGAAGGAGAAAAAAGCTAAAAAATGAGCCAGCACGAAGAACGTTATTACCGGCGACGGATTGCCACATCGCAGTTTACGACCATCATCAGCATTACCCTGGTACTCTTCCTGATGGGGCTGCTTGGCCTCATTATCCTCCACGCCAGGATGCTTTCGGACTATGTGCGCGAAAACATCGGGTTTTCCATCACGATCCGCGAAGGTGTTAGTGAAGCCGGTATCCTTGAGCTAAAGAAGACCCTTGACGGGAAATATTTTGTCAAGTCGAGCGAATACATCAACCGCACCCGGGCTGCCGAAAAACTCAAGACAGACCTGGGTGAAGACTTTGTTGGTTTCCTGGGCTACAACCCGTTGCTGCCCAGCATCGACCTCCGCATCAAAGCGCCCTATGCCAATACCGACACGCTTCATGCCATCGAAAAAAGGCTCCTGGCCAATCCTGAAATCAAGGAGGTCTTTTACCAGAAATCGCTCGTGGATGCGATCAACAGCAACATTGAAAAGATCAGCCTCATCCTGCTGGGTTTCAGCGGCATCCTGCTGTTTATAGCCATCGTGCTCATCAACAACACCATCAGGCTTGCAGTTTACTCCCGGCGGTTCATCATCCGCAGCATGCAACTGGTTGGGGCTACCGAAGGGTTCATCCGCAGGCCCATGCTCCTGCGCAGCATCGTCCACGGGCTCATCAGCGCTTTTATCGCCCTGCTCATGCTGATGCTGCTCACCTATTTTGCCCTTGAAGAGATTCCTGAGCTGGCCGAGCTCCAGGATCCCTTCATGCTCCTGGTCCTGGTGGTCTTTATCTTTGCACTGGGAGCACTGCTCTCATGGTTTTCCACCTGGATGGCCGTCAGAAAATACCTCCGCATCCGAACCGATTTATTATATACCTGATATTCTCAAATTTTCTGTAATTTTGCTCCCCAATTTCAATTGAACCATGGATAAAAAACCGACACAAACAAAAAACCCTCCTGCTTCAAAAACCGTTAAGGGTGAAGAACCAATGGTGAAACCAGCCAACGTGGGAGAATTTGCTTTCGGGAAAGAGAACTACCGGCTCATGCTGATCGGGCTGGCATTCATCGTTATTGGCTTTTTGCTGATGGTTGGCGGAGGCTCGACCGATCCCAGCAAGTTCAACCCTGAAATCTTCAGTTTCCGGCGGATTACCCTGGCCCCTATCCTCATCCTGGCCGGGTACGTGATCGAAATTTTTGCCATCATGAAAAGACCCAGGGATTAATGTCTGTCATCCAGGCCATCATCATTGCCATCGTTGAAGGAATCACCGAATTCCTGCCAATCTCCTCCACCGGGCACATGGCGCTTACTTCGGCCATCCTGGGCATCGAAAAAAGTGCCTTTACCAAGCTTTTCATCGAAAACATCCAGTTTGGCACCATCATCTCCGTGATCATCCTCTACTGGCGGAAATTTCTCGACTTCAAAAAACTGAGTTTCTACCTGAAACTGTTTATCGCCTTTCTCCCTGCCGCCTTTGTAGGCATCCTGCTTAAAAAGCACATCGATCGTGTGCTGGAAACCCCTCTGTTTATTGCCATTGTGCTGTTTCTTGGCGGATTTTTACTCCTGTTTGTCGACAACTGGTTCAACAAACCCACCATCGATCGGGAAGAGGATATCTCCTATAAAAACTCCCTCTGGATCGGGATCTTCCAGTTGCTGTCGATCATATTCCCCGGGTTCAGCCGCAGTGCCGCAACCATCATTGGCGGGATGCAGCAGAAACTGACCCGTAAAACAGCGGCAGAGTTCTCCTTTTTCCTGGCGGTTCCCACCCTGGCAGGCGCTTTTGCCAAAAGCCTTTGGGATACCTGGCGGGAAAACCCGGAGGTGCTTACCACGCACAACATCCAGTTACTTGCCCTTGGCAACCTCGTGGGTTTCCTGGTAGCACTCGTTGCCATCAGGGCATTCATTACTTTCCTCACAAAACATGGTTTCAGGGCTTTCGGCTATTACCGCATTGTTGTCGGCCTGTTCCTGATCCTATTCCTGCTCACAGGCCATAGCCTCATGATCCAGTAATGGCTTTCCAGTTTGAACAGGGAGAGATTCTCCTGGTCAACAAACCCTATACCTGGACATCTTTTGATGTAGTGGGAAAAATGCGCAGCGTTATCCGCCAGCGCATGGGCATCAGGAAAATCAAAATCGGGCATGCCGGCACCCTTGATCCGCTGGCGACCGGGTTGCTTATTTTATGCACCGGGAAATTCACACGGCGCATCGACGAATTCCAGGGGCTGGAAAAGGAGTACACCGGCACCATCATGCTTGGCTCCACAACCCCTTCCTTCGACCTGGAAACTGCCATCGATCAGCGTTTCCCGACCGATGCCCTGGATGAAGCCGCCATCATTGCCGCCACCACCCATTTTGTCGATACCTTCGACCAGGTGCCTCCCCAGTTTTCGGCCATCAAGGTCGACGGGAAACGCGCCTACGAATCCGCCCGGAAAGAGATCAATGTTGAGATCAAGGCGCGGCAGGTTACCATTTCGGCTTTCGAAATTACCCGGGTCGCCCTCCCCGAAGCCGATTTCAGGGTTGTATGCAGCAAAGGCACCTACATCCGCTCGCTTGCACGCGATTTCGGAGAACTGCTTGGCTGCGGGGCGCATCTTACTGCCTTGTGCCGTACCCGCATCGGGTCGTTTCATTTGAGGGATGCCTATGAAATAACCGATTTTCAGCATCTGCTCCCCGATACCCCCGGAAAGGAATCCCTTAAAAAAGATTAACTTTGTAGTTTGAATGAATCTTTCCTGACAAAAAAGGGTATATCCGCCATGAAAAAGAACCTGATATTTTTTATAACAAGGATCATTTTACCGGGACTGATCGCGCTGTGTATCCTGAGTGCGGGCTTCCTTTATCTGAACAGACACAAACGGAGTGACGCAGAAAAGCGAAGCAAACATGAACTGATGCTGAACAGGCTGAACAAATTGGCACCCCCGGTGCAAGCAAATAATCAACAGGAAGAAGAGGCCGCAGATGAACCGGGCATAGCTGCTTTTCATGATTTCCTGATGACCTTTGATCCCGCAACCGGAACCGTTCCACGTGAACGCCTTGTCGCTGCATTGGCAACCACCCGGTCGCTGGCCTCGCTGAAACAAAGCACCCGGATCACATGGCAGGGATATCCCTCCGACATGGGAGGGCGCACCCGTGCGATCATGTTCGACCCGAATGATGCTACCCATCGTAAAGCCTGGGCCGGAGGGGTAACCGGCGGACTGTGGTACAACAACAACGTTTCCAGTGCCGCAAGTCCCTGGATTCCGGTTGGCGACTCCTGGAACACCCTGGCCATAAGGTGCCTTGCTTATGATCCGAATCATCCGCAAACCTTTTTCGTGGGAACGGGTGAAGTTGAAACCGCCATGCAGACCTATCGCGAAAGTTCGGGGCTGGGTTATGGCATCGGGCGCTCGGACGACGGCGGACAGTCATGGGTTCACATCCCCGGCACCGAACAATTTGCCTATGTGACTGATATCGTGGTGCGGATTGAAAATGATACCAGCGTGATTTATGCCGGTGTCGCTTCAGGACTTTACGAGGGAAGCCAGCATCAGAGCATGCCCTCCGACGGGTTGTTTCGTTCGAAAAACGGGGGGGCAACCTGGCAGCAGGTATTGCCCCTGATCCCGGGTACAACCATACCCTATTGCGTTTCCGACATCGCACTGGGCTCCGACAACCGGCTATATGTCGGAACCCGTCCCAACCTCGACGGTAATGGAGCTGCGGTACTTTTATACTCAGACAACGGCATCCAGTGGACCGTGAATAACCAGTACCAGGCAGAAATCCTGGGCAGCGGCACCAACAACATCCCCGGGCGGGTTGTTCTGGCAACGGCGCCATCCAATTCAAATGTGGTTTATGCTTTAATAGCGAGCGGATATGTGAACCCGGTTAACGGGTTTAACTATTTCAACTGTTTCCACATCCTGAGGTCGGCCGATAAAGGGGTGACCTGGGTTAAAAAACCATTGCCATCAGATCTCACCTCGGGCAGCAACTTTGCCACCATTGCCTGGCATGCGCTCGATATCGCCATAGACCCGAATGATCCTAACAGCCTCTTCATCGGCGGGCTGGATGTTCACCACTCTTCCGATGGCGGGGCAACCTGGCACAGGGTGAGCGACTGGTCGCTGATGTACAGTGGCGGGGGACCCCAGTACATTCATGCCGACCAGCATGCCATTGTTTATAAACCCGGCTCCTCCACCGAGGTATTGTTTGGCTGTGATGGCGGGATATTTTATACCGCCCAGGGTGGCGGAAACACACCCTCGTTTGAAGAACACAACAATGGATACTCCACATTGCAGTATTACACCTGTGCCATCCACCCCCAGGCGGGTATTGAAAAATATTACGGCGGATTGCAGGATAACGGAAGCCTGCTCTACAGCGGAACACCCCTCTCCATCAACGACATGGTCACCGGCGGCGACGGGGCCTACTGTTTTTTCGATGAACTCGATCCAACCATCTCAATCACATCCTATTACTACAACAACTACACGGTTTTCGACAATGGCAACTTCCAGAATTCGATAGGGAACTGGCAAAGCGGTACGTTCGTTTGCCCGGCTGACCTGGATTACAGGCTGAAACTCCTTTTTTGCAACGCGGTGGATTACATCGGAACCAACCAGGACCAGATCCTCAGGCTCGATAATTTGCAGAACAATACCTCAGGTACATTTGTCAGCCTGAATACCGGTTCAACCGTCTTCTTTACCGCGCTAAAATATTCTCCCTACTCACCCTCAGGAAAATCAACCCTGTTTGTGGGTTCCGAATCGGGAAGGCTGTTTAAGGTGAAGGAAGCCCAAACCAACGCACCCTTGGTGACGGAGATCGGGAGTACGACATTCCCCGCTGCCAGCATCTCATCCATTGCCATCGGAAAATCGGAAGACACCCTGATGGTTACTTTTTCGAATTATGGTGTTGCATCCGTCTGGCAAACTTACAACGGCGGACAAACCTGGGCAAACATCGAAGGCAACCTGCCCGACATGCCCATCCGATGGGCTCTCTTTCATCCGCAAAACAACCGCCAGGCATTGCTCGCCACCGAAACAGGCGTTTGGGAATGCATCAACCTGGCCAAATCGCCGGTAACCTGGACTCCTGTAAATGAAGGAATGGCCAATGTGCGTACCGACATGCTCCAAATCCGCAAATCCGATAATACTGTGGTGGCAGCCACCCATGGTCGCGGTTTTTTTACCATGACCTGGGATATTTCAACCGGACTGGCGGAGAAGCCGGTTAAAACCGTCTCCCTGTTCCCCAATCCTTCATCAGGACAATTCTGCGTTTCAACATACCTGGATCAGCCGGCAACCCTCAACGTCACCGTGGTTGACCTGTCAGGGAAACAGGTATTTCAGGCATCACAAAACGCTCAGGCCGGGAATTACCTTAAATACATCAACCTGGAAGACAATCCCAGGGGAACTTACGTGGTAACACTGAACAACGGAACCATGAACGTGTCAACTCAAAAAATAATCCTTTACTAAATACGTGACAGGTGACGCGTGACAGGTGACAGGTGACGCGTGACAGGTGACAGGTGATTCTTGACGCGTCACGTTTCACCTGTCACTTTTAATTTTTAATTATAAATTTTAAATTTGCCCAATGCCTCCCGCCACCTACCCCATCTTCTCCCCCGAATACTACATGAACGAGGCCCTGAAAGAGGCCCAAAAAGCTTATGACCGCGATGAGGTTCCCGTGGGGGCAGTCGTTGTATGCAACCGCACGATCATTGCACGGGCGCACAACCTTACCGAAACACTCAACGATGCAACAGCCCATGCCGAAATGCAGGCATTTACGGCTGCAGCCGGGTACCTGGGCGGTAAATACCTGGATGAATGCACATTATATGTAACACTTGAGCCCTGTGTGATGTGTGCCGGGGCTGCTTTCTGGACTCAGCTTGGCGGCATCATCTATGGAACTTCTGATGAAAAAAGGGGTTATCTGCTGACCGGATATCCTTTGCTGCACCCGAAAACCCAGGTTGCTGCCGGGGTACTCGCGGAAGAGTGCAGACTCATGCTTCAAAGATTTTTTAAAAACAAACGGACATGATCGGAAATATAGACAACCTGTTGAACCTGGCGAATGACATCTTTCAGAAAAAAGAGTTGAAACCTGTTTTCACACAGGTTGGCACTATCGCCCGTTACTTATGGGATCGGGGATGGGCTGAAAGGAATGCCGGTAATTTTTCCATCAATGTCACCGGGTTTTTCAGCGACAGAGAACTCGACCACCTCTCTTCGTATCCCTTTTTCCCCCTGTCCAAACAATATCCCGGTCTGGTCCGTACCTTGTTTTTATTGAGCGGAACCGGCACCCGGATGCGCGATGTGGTTGAAAATCCAACAGAACACATCTGTTTTGTTTACATAAGTGATTCTGGTTCTGCCTACCACATCATATCCGAAAACCAGGGAAACACTGCCGTAAAGCCATCATCCGAGCTGGCTACCCACCTGGCCATTCAACAACAGCTGCTGCAAAAAAAATCCACAGAAAAGGTTGTGCTGCATGCCCACATCACCGAATTGATCGCACTCACTCAACTCTCCCCTTTCACAACTGAAGCCGCGGTAAATTCGTTGTTGTGGGGGATGCACCCTGAAACATTGCTCTTTCTGCCCGACGGGGTCGGATACATACCATATATTCTTCCCGGCACAGAGAACATTGCCATGGCAACGGTCAGGGGATTCGAAAAACACAAGGTGGTTCTCTGGGAGAAACATGGCTGCATGGCTGTTGGGAAATCCCTGTCAGAAGCCTTCGACAACCTCGATATCCTGGCCAAATCAGCGAGGATATATTTTCAATGCAAATCCACGGGGATGGAACCCGAAGGACTGAGTAATTCGCAATTGAAAGAGATCCGGGACAACCTGGCCTGATAATCCTGTTGAAAAAAAAATGCATCTGATATGGTTATTTTACGGAATTCTATGTAAATTTGCCATAAGATAAATGATCATGCATCCTTTCAAAATCGCAATATTTGAAGATGAATTCCTGTTAGCCAATGATTTAAAGCGGCAGATACAGCAATTTAATTATGAAGTCGTAGCCATCTTCCGCAAAGCGGAGGAGGGGCTGAAATTCTTTGGCGACCTTCAGCGGCAGGAAGATCTTCCGGACATTGTGCTCATGGATATTTCACTTGCAGGAAAAATGAGCGGGATCGAAGCCGCCCAGATCATGGAAACAAAATACAATTTCGCCCTGGTTTTCCTTACCGGGATGAGCCAGATGGATGTTTTCGAAGAGGCTTTTCAGACAAAGCCCCATGCTTTCCTGATCAAACCGTTTGATATCCAGCAGGCGCTGGGAAGCATCCGCCTGGCGGTTTACCAGAAATCAATTGAGGACCAGCTGTTACAATGCCAGAAAGAACTTGAAGAAAAAATGGTTCATTAGTCGCTCGCGCGGATAATGAGATTGCCTGACACCTTGAGTTGTATTCCCGGCAGGATCGTAACGGTTTCCCCGCTTGCTATGGTGCAGTTTTCAATGGTGGCGTTCAGGTTGAATACTGTGGCAGGGGAAATGCTGAAGTTCCATGCCGGTGTTGTGATAATGGTGGCGCTTTTTGTCCAGTTTACCGGGTTTGCGATCAGGCTGCCCAATACATTTACAGAGCCTGCCGTGATCAGATTGTAGTACCCGTTTTTTTCCGGGAAAGTCAGGGCAGTCACATTGGCTGTCAATGTTGCAGGGAGATAGGATGTGTTGGAGGAAATGGTTCCCGGCGGCAGCCATCCGGCGTTTCCGAAATTAATGCCAAAAAGCAGCCTCTGTCCAAGCCCCCAGGTTCCCTGGAAAGCGAATACCTGGTCGCCGCCTGTAGCAAGCTGAAAACCCGAAGGAGTGCCGGAATTCCAGCCCGTCCCTGCAACCGCCATACCGTAGTGCCATGAAATGACCGTTCCCGCCGGAATCACAGAGGGTGCTGTATAAATGAGGAATCCTTCCCCCGTCCTTACCGTCACAGGATCAGTGAAACCATTATCGGTAAAATTAATCACCGTCCCCGCGTTGAGCTGCCTGAAAGTGATGAAGCATAACTTATCCGTATCTGCCGAATTGACCTCAACGATGGCGATGTCACCGGGTTGCAATGCCACTGTTGTATCGCTTGCGGCCGGCACAGGTTCTCCAGTCTTATAGTCAATGATGCTCCCGGCGTTCGTGTATGGAAATATTTTAAAAAAATAAATTGTATTGGATAACAATCCTGCAAAAGTGCAGGACTGGACTGTTGATCCTATGTTTTTATCCAGTCCGTTGTCCGGAACCGGCGTACCGTCAACCGGTGAAACAATTGACGAAAACCCGGTGGTGTTCCCCCTGACCAGGTATCCGTCGGGAATAACCGTCCCTGTTGCATCTGTCCATGTCAGGTTAAGCGTGCTATAGGGCGGTGACCCGGTGTTTGCCATAAACCCGGTGACATGATTTGTCGGCTCCGGCTTCGGCCCCCCCGGCATCCACACAGCGGCAACATACTCAGGATGGTCAATGAAGGGATTCCGGTTATGCTGAATTTTATAAACAGAGTCGTTCCTGGCGATCTCCTTGGCCGATACGGGATCCTGGGTATTCCATTGAATCAGCAGGTTCAGGTACCAGGTCTGGAAAGCGGGATAAGAGGTTCCGTCAAGTACGTTCGCCCCGATCGGGTCGATGGCCGGCCAGGTTGCAATTACATTCTCATACCGTGTGGCCATGTAAAAATAGGCCCTGGCAAAATCTCCCTTGTAGGAATCGATGGGTTCAAAAACGGTTCCGGAATATCCGGGGGTTGCACAACCTCCTTTCTTACTCCCGTTCAGTGAAATAGCTGTTGCCGTTCCTACCACGGCCAGGGGGTTGTTGTTGTGCATGTTGTTGACATACTGATCTGTAGGAAAAATATGAAAGAGATCGGTGTTCATCGGGGCCACGTCACCAAACCAGCTTTTGGGAAAGGAGTGCTCGCGGCTGTAACAGTCTCCCTCGGCACCTCCGCCTCCCGTACCGCACTGGCTGGTGCCGAATGTGTACTCGTAAGGCGGGGTTCCTCCGGGGATATCGGAATACATATCCCACACTTTCCCGTTAGACTTCGCATCCGTTGAATAGAACGCATTCCATACCCCCGGGGTATAACTGACCACCGTGTGTCCTTTTATTATGTTGTACAATGCGATCTGGAGCGCCTCGCCGGTTTTTCCTGCGGCCGCGTTGTAATAACCGGGAGGGACCTGGCCGGAAACGGCAGAAAAAATGAGGGAAAGTACCGACAGAAAAAAAACAGACCGCAGGGTATGCCGAAGACTTTTACCGGTTCTGGGCAGGATAAAAAGGTCCATGGATGATTAACTTCGCAATTAACTGCAAAGATAATCAATCTGTTTCAAATCCCCTGTTCACCCCTCTTTCTTCCCTGCAGACATGAAGACGCGGTGAAGGTCAGATTGGATGGAGAAAGTGACACCGGTTATCCTTAGCCGTCTCTCTTGTTTGTATAGATTTTTATCCCGGCGAGGGCAGTGCCCAGTATAAACAGGATCCCCAATCCTCCATCGATGGGAGCGCCTGCCGGAGGGTGGTTGTTCCCGCCTCCATGCCCGGCCGACGGAGGGTCGGGAGGATCCGGCGGCGGATCACCTGACAAATCAAACACAAATATACCTCCCAGCAAAAGCACCAGGATAAGCAGTAATTTCCGGAATGTTTTCATATGTCGGTTATTTTAATGTTTACGACTGTATTAATGATTTAATGAAGGGATGAAGGGATAAAAACCTTTGCCACTTTAACGTTGTTTCCTGCAGTTGCCCTGACAAGATACCAGCCTGCGGGAACATCCAGAACAACTTTTGCTGTTCCGGTGCCGGATAGCTCGCGCAAAACCACAGGTTTTCCGAGGATTCCGAATATTTCCAGCCGGGTATTCCCATGATGGTCTATCAGGATGTTGTTTGCAAAAACGGAGATTTTTGTATTTCTTCCGCATTGTTCAACTATGCCTTCATGGCTGAAGGTAAGGGCAAACCGGCCAGGGGGATCTCCCTCCTCCGAGGTGAATCTATACACAGGATCAATGGAAAGATTGTGCTCCGTACCAGTTTTTTTGTCCAGGAGTAAAACGGAGGATGGCATCATGCCTGCAATTCCGGCTTCGATTTGAAAATGATCGTCCCCATTTTTCTTAAAAACAAAAGGAATGTACATGTTTTCATAAGGTCCCGGAATCGTGTTGACACCAAGTTTTTCCATTCCTGCAAGGGAATAGAATAAAGCGGCATACCCGGGAAGGAATCTTCCATCAAATTCCGGATCAAAATCATCGGTCGACAATGTGTTAAACCTTACCTGGCTCTCCTGGAAAGAGGGATGGTCCATACTTCTTGCCCGGAGTTTAATGACAGGATCTCCTGGTTCCTTGAACCAGGACTGGTTGTCGTGAATTCGTTTCGACGCAGGGATGGTCAGGGAACCGGAACTCCCCGGGTTGCCTGTTGCCTGGACCATGAAGCCGTTGCAGGCCGGGATCGGTTCCCCCGTGTTCCGTGGCATATAACTCAGCCCTGCTTCATTCCAGATATAAGCTACACCTCCCACATTGCTGGTGGTCCAGCCGGAATACCAGGTCAGGGCACAGGGAAATGGATTCCCAAGCAGGTGCCATCCCCGGGTTGAGACATTCGAACCCGTAACGGTGAGGTTTTCGACCGGCACATCCCCCGTATTCAGCACCCCGGTAAATATTTTTGTTCCGGCAAGTTGGTAAGCGGCCAGGTATCCTTTGCCGGTTTCGAAATTTCCGCTGCCGTTGATGTCAAAAAAGTAAGGCGGAACAGTGGTGTTTTTATAATTAACCCAGAGGTCGTCAGGCTCCGACCAGGCCAGGAAGTCAAAGTCATTCCCGCTTCCCGAAGTGATGAAGCCCCCGGCAGTATCGATCGGCTGGCCTGCCACGGGAGAGGAAAGAAAGTGCCATCCATCCCTCCAGTCTGTCCACGTTGCGGCTGCAAAACTTCGCTTCACCGTACCGGGCACTCCTGCATTGTTGTGAATCATAGATCCGTCCGGATCCAGGATCAACCCGGAAGCAGCTGCCCCGTTGACCAGGTTTCCGTTCACGGTCAGTTCCGCAGTCGCGGCCACGGTAAAAAGCCCTCCCGGGGAAATTGTCACATTGTTGAATGTTGCGTTCATATTCAGGGTCACCCCTGAACTGTTGCTGAAAATGATGGTCGAAAAAGGGCCGGCCATCACCGACCCTGTCCCTGACATTGTTTGCGGGCCGGTGCCGTTTAAAACCACCGTGCCTGCTGTTGCCGGGGCAAAGATCAGGGTGGCGACACCGGCCACGAAAACATTCCCCCTGATGGAGTGACCCGGTGAACCGGTCGTATTGAAATAAAACGTTCCCTGCGATGCCGTAAAATTGTCAATTGACACGGCAGACGAACCGGTGGCAGTGATCGACCCTGGATAGTTCATCTCGAAATCGCCGTATGTCCGCCCCCCGAAAGACGGGACGGCGTATGCATCGATCCTGTAAAGGCTTCCCGGCTGAAAGACAACTACCGATGCCGGGGCTGTGGCGCCAAACGGGTTGCCGCCTGCCTGACATACATACACCGAACCGCTGTTGAACACAACGGAGCTGAGGTTCACGGTTCCAAAGGGATTCCCGGTGAAGCCGCTGCCAGTCTTGAACATGCCGCCGGATGCGAACACCAACCCGCCGGTGCCTGCAGCAAGCAACCGGTGCCCTCCCCCCGAAAATGTCATTGACCCGGTTACGACACCTGTTGCCCCGGCAGCAAGGGAGATGGTTACCGTTCCGGATCCTGTGATATTCAGCTGGCAGCCCGAGGCGACAACCACATCCTCCCCGGTATCCCCGGCGACATTCAGCGTACCCGCCCCCTGGAGGGTCACCGAGGTATTCTCAAGGACAAGCATCCGGCCGATGGTTTGGGTCGGGACATTGGTAACCAGCCAGGTTCCGCCATCTTCAAAAACAAGGATATCGTTCAGCGCCGGGACGGTGCGTTGCGGGTTCCAGTTTCCTGCCACACCCCAGTCATTGCCTGCAGCGCCGGTCCAGTGATAGGTGGCAACGGCAGGCACGGCAGTGGTGGCCGTTGCCCATGGAACAGGTGGCAGTGTCAGGAAGTTGGTGGTCTGGCCATTGCTCCCGTCCCAGGCATACAGAAAAATGGTAAAAGAATACGCAGTTCCGGGTGACAACCCTGTGATGGTCTGCATTCCGGCTGTTCCCTGGATGATGTTTGCAGCGACAACCCCGTCTCCAAGGATGGCTCCCGGAAGATACAGGTTTGCATCCGATGGCATTGCGGCAGGTGGAAGTACCCCCTGCTTTTGCAGGATGAGATAACCCGCTGCTCCTGTCGCCAGGGGATTCCATGACAGCCCGATGGAGGTCGTGCCGCCGGGTGTCGCACTGAAACCGCTTACATGTGTGGCCGGTTCGAGGGCGAGGGTGAAAAATGTTGCCTCAGGTGTAAGCGCAGTGCCTATCGCATTGGTGGCATAGGCCGCATGGTGTATCTGCATGGCAGGCGGAAGTTGTGTTCTCAGGTGGCTGAAAACGCCGGTGTCCGTGGAACCTTCGGCAAGTTTGTTGTCGCTGATCGTGACG
>CAIKNA010000178.1 GCA_903828645.1 uncultured Bacteroidales bacterium | reverse complement strand
GTTGGCCCGACCGTTGGAACCGATACCTACAGCAACCATTACAGGTGTGCCTATTCCTCCAATGGAGGAGTTTTATGGACTCCTTTCCCATACAACCTGATGATGCGCGCATACATGAATGTTACCGGGGATAACAGCTCCAGCCAGCCGGTCGTGCTCACTTCCGGACCAGAGATGGAAGGGATGCAGAACCTGCCATTGCTGACCGTTAATATGCCACCCAAGCACCACGCAGGAATGACCGCCGCAAGCATTGCAGCACCTGCCGTAGTGGCACCCTCGAGCCCGGCCAAGTCATTTACCAACTATACCATCCACCGTGGTACTGTTTCCGGAACCTGGACCAGCACTTTCAGCGGCATTTCCGGTACTACCTACCAGGATGTTACCACTGCACCCACCACGCTCTATTATTACATGGTATCCGCCGAATACTCAAATGGTACTGCTGTCTCCAACATTGCCAACGCCACCACCTTTGAGATTTGTCCTGTTCCAACCAGCCTCATCGCGACCGGGATCACCACCAATTCTGCCACTCTTGGCTGGACTGGCAACGGAACCACCGCATGGGAAATTGAATGGGGCCCAGTTGGGTTTACCCAGGGATCTGGCACGACGATCACGGGGGTTACCAATCCCTACGTGTTGTCGGGGTTAAGCAGCGGGAATTCCTATACTTTCTATGTCCGCAGCAGTTGCGGAGGCGGTTCATTCAGCTCCTGGTCGGTTTCCTATACCTTTATGACCGTTTGCGGTGTATTTTCTGCGCCGTTTGCCCAGGACTTTGAATTGACCACTTTCCCGCCCGCATGCTGGAGTCGCAGTACAACAGCATCCACCTGGTCACGTTCCACGGATGCCAGCGGATATGGCAACGGCACGGCCTCGGCCTTTGCCGATTTCTACGATTTCACCGGTGGAACGACTTTCGATCTGATGACCCTGAATTTCAACGCCAGCGCCCTCTATGCGCCGGTTTTGAAATTTGATTATGCCTATGCCACGTACGATGCTACATACATAGATTCACTGAAGGTGATGTATTCTGTGGATAATGGTTCGACCTATGCTCTGCTCCTTGCAATGCCGGGCGGAACAACCGGTATCCTCAACACGGGAGGCACCGCTGCCGATCCATTTATCCCGACTGCAGCGCAATGGGGCACCCAGACACTTACACTTCCAGCAGGTGCCAACATGATCAAATTCACCGGCATCAGCGCCTATGGAAATAACCTGTTCATCGACAACGTAAAGGTTGAAGCGACCATTCCGGTTGTTCCAGTGAACACGACCGTTACGGGTAATGTGACAACAGGACAATCCAAGTGTTACAATGCCACCAACACCATCACCGTGGGCGGAACAGCTCCCTTAACCCTTGCATCGGGCGCCAGCGTGACATTAATCGCCGGGGTGGATATCCATTTCCTGCCCTCGGTTACTGTTGTGAATGGCGGTTACCTCCATGGCTACATTGCACTGAACGGCCCATGGTGTACAACCCCGGGAATGCCGGCAGTTGCAGCAGGACAGCAGGAGACGACCCCGGTTCTCGACAGGACTTTCTTCTCCATCTTCCCGAACCCCACCAACGGCAATTTCACCCTTGTTCAAAAGGGCGACATGCAATATGGCAATGTGAAGGTTGAAATCTATGGCATGCGCGGCGACAGAGTTCTCGCCTCGCAGATGATAGGGGAGAAGAGCCATGAATTCACAACCTCTTCACTCCCGGTTGGTCTCTATTTTGTAAAAGTGGTTGCCGATAACTACACGGAAACCATTAAACTGATCAAGACGAGATAACCACCCCTCCCTGACCCTCCCCCACGGGGGAGGGATCATAAAAGCCGGGATTCCTGATAAAGGGGTCCCGGCTTTTTTCGTGACTTTCCCCACCCGTCATCCCTGTTTGTTAAATTTTGTTAAATCTTCCAATTTATTATCATAAGGTCATTTTTTTACTAATTTTACGCATCCTAACAATTCGCAACACATTTCTGATTTTTTTGCTTACAAGTTTGAAATCCCGCAAACCGTTATGATGATTTATCGTGTTTCATCAGGGTTAGGAAGAAAAGGATTAACCGGTTTACAGCCGGTAAATGCTCCTGTTTGTTCGGGAAGTTTTGCAATGAATAGTTCGACCTCTATATATTTTCCCAATTAATGTTCATTTTTTTAACCAAAACCAAAAACAACCAAGTATGATGAAAAAATTGTTACTTATTTGCATTTGTCTGCTTGCCGGTTATTCCGGTTTTAGCCAGACAATCTTTTCGGAGAATTTCCAATCCG
>CAIKNA010000177.1 GCA_903828645.1 uncultured Bacteroidales bacterium | reverse complement strand
GCCATGATCTTTGCGGATTCGAGCTCTTGGCGCTGAACCCGTAAATTTTTTCGTTGCAAGATTATCCTGAATCCCAAAACAAGGAACAATCCCAGACAAGCCATCCCGATTACCAGGTAAGTAAGATGCGTCACTTTACTGTTTTGAAGTCCGATCAGTTGGTCTTGTTGAAGTATTTTTAACTCCCTTGATCTGGCCTGGAGCAGCGAATTCAGCAGCCTTACCTGATTCGAAGCATGTTCCCGATCGGCAAATGTCGATGCCTCCAGTGCCTTTTTCTGATAGATAAAGGCTGTTTCGGCATTCCCGGCTTGATGGGAAATATCGGCATATGAATCATAAAGTGTTGATAACCAGTTCTGATTCCTCTCCCTGGTGGCCAGGGGAATGGCAGTTCCCAGCAGCAGGTTCAGAGCCGCAGGGTAATTATTTTTTTCGGCATAACTGTAGGCCATGTTATTGAGTGCAGCAATCTCGATCTCAACTAAATGGCCTGTCCTCCCGATTTTGATGGCCTTTTCAAAACAGGCGATGGCTGAGTCAGGATCAGTACACTCTTCGCCGATATTCACCAGAAGGTTGCCCGTTTCCCCACCTGCATCACGCTGCTCCTTCAGCAGGTTGAACGCGCGAATTTGTAGTTGCTGACTTTTCGCAGGATCCTTTTCAAGACATGCGAGACTGCCTAACGCCACCCCTGTCTGGTTCGGGAGATGATTATCTTCAGCAACCTTCAGAGCCCGGGAATACATCGTAAAAGCCTCTTCTTCATTGTTCAGATCGGATTGAATATTTCCGATACTGTTGAAACAATTTGATACGGTAATATAGTCCCTGATACGATCGGCGATTCTTTGAGCCGAATCAAGCATTTTCAAGGCATCCTGATAATTGTAGGCCGTTTTATACATCATGGCGATATTATACAGGATTCTTGGTTTGACGGTGTCATTTCCTGCCAAAGTAGTTTCCTGGAGAGCCGCCTGGAAATAGTTGTATGCCGAATCCGGCTGATTTAACTGGAAAAAGAGACCCGCGATAAGATAAATCTTTGCATTTAACTGATGATCGCCTTCGCCGTGAGCCAATTTTAGGGCCTTTGATGCAGCAATCCGTGCAATTTCAGGATTGCTGATCCTGGTCATATTTACAATGGAATCATACAGGCGAACACTGTCGTAGGCAGCGGAGGCGGCCATCCCGGGATGCCGGGTGTTATTGTTCTCATGATTACAAGCAAATTGCAAACAGGATGTTAAAAGCAATATTATCATCCATAGGAATTTCCCGGAGTTACGTCTAATGAGACCGGCAGGAAAAAGATACAGTTTGTACAATACTATAATTTTTATATTCAGAATTGTTGACCAGGACTCCCGGGAAAATTTGCAAAGAGGCAATAATGTCTAACAAATGTACTAAATATCAATAAAACAAAGCCCCTCGGGGATGATTAATTACATATCCCAAAATTCATTGAAATTATTATTTCCAGGCATTAAAAAGACAAATGCAAACTCGCTGGAATTTCATTTCAATCCTTCTTTTTTTTTCATTAAAAGTGGTAAAAAAGCCCCGGTTTCCCGGGGCTAAAACTCTACATGGCACCTTCATCTGCAAATGAATAAAATAGATTATCCCCGATGATAATGTGATCAAGAACCGCGATATCTAGTAACGTGCCGCTGTCTTTTATCTTTTTGGTGATTTTGATATCAGCCTCACTGGGTGTTACAGTCCCTGAGGGGTGGTTGTGCCCGAGGATGATCGATGTGGCATGCAGTTCAAGACAAATTTGGAAGATCTTCTTAGGATCCACGACGGTCCCTGAAATGCCGCCTTCGGAAATCTTGACTTTCTTAATTACCCGGTTCGCCCGGTTCAGCAATAAGAGCCAGAATTCTTCATAAGGCAGGTCACCCATGAGGGAGTTGAAGATGTCGAAGGCATCCTGGCTCCTGGATATCTTGTTCCGGACGATCACGTCTGATTCGTTCTTTCGGCGGGCCAGGGAGAACGTGGCAGCGATCTTCAGCGCTGATTTTTCGCCAATGCCTTTGATTTTCTGCAGGTCGGATATGCTGCACTTCCAGAATTCGGTGAGGTTGTTCCCGCAGGATGAGAGCATATATTTGGCAATGTCCAGGGAGTTATCGCCGGAGATGCCGGTGCCGATGATAATACTCAAGAGCTCGGCATCCGATAAACTGCTGGTGCCTTTCATCAGGAGTTTCTTTCCAGGGATGTCGTCTTCTGCCCAGTAACGCATGGGGATTCTGTTTTCGTAAGGTTCGCCGCTTTCCTGGGCAAGTTCCGGTTTTCTGTCTGATTTTTTCATAGTTAAGATAGTTTTAAGCAGCGCTTATGGCCGCGGTGAGTGAATGAAATTTGCCAGGGGAGAAATGCGGAGAGAAAATTTTAAGCAAACATTCAGGTCAGCATTGTTGTGAAGCAACAATATGAATGAACCTGAAAGGCGACAGTTCCGAGAGGAGGTCGTGTTTAGCGAGACAACATTTTCACGAGCATACCTTTGTGAATTTCGATTTACTGACATGGTAGGGTTTTGCAACTTTTTTTAAAAGTCGCCCCTGTACGGTACGGTCATACCGGAATGAAAGTGAATTAAGGTCCAGAAAGTCAGTTGTCTGCTGAGGTGCTGACATTCATCAAAAAGAAAACCCCGGAGTTGCTTTGGAAGCCACTTTCAGGGTTCTTGATGAGTTGGGTATTGGAAAGAATTTAGTGAAGGTTGCTTCTGACGTTGTTCAAGACCGGAAGTTGCGGGATGATAAATTGCTTGATATCATTGCACCGATTGTAAATTAACAACCAATTGTATCAAGGTAATCCCGAATGGCTTTTACAAAGATTGTGGCTTCATCAAAAGTATGTTTTGCATCATCAGGAGAAGCCTTGAACCCGATTTCATAATCACTCTTTAATCGCTGATCAAGAATTTTCGAGAAGGTCTTCCCAAATGCAAGGGGGAATTTCTCGGTTTTCACAAAAGTTTTTTGAAACTGAACATTGACGCCTGTATGCGTATATGCCTCAATTCCTTGTGAAATCAATGCAGCCTGTGCTGCATGAAACATGGCATAATAACTTCTTGAAAGGGTGGCAGTATATCGATTCTTCTCCAGTAATGCAGTAGCATCAGCCAGGCACTCAAAAGCCTTATCAAGAAAAACAACAACATTTTCGTTCATACTTCGATACCATCCCTGGCTACGTTTTTAAAAATCGGCAATGTAGAGTGGATAAATGTTTCTTCTAAAACAGGATTTGTAGAGATGAAGATATCGTTCTCAAGACCAATACTGAATTTTATATCATTCAACCGTTCAATCTCGGTAAAAGCAGATTCCATTTCAGTAAGTATGATCATCAGATCGATATCAGAATCTTGCCTGGCCATACCCCTTGCATAGGACCCATATAATATTACCTTCTTCAATTTCCGGCCATAAATGCCCTGTGCCCGGTTTTTAAACTGAGCCAGAATAGGAAGTATGTTGATGGATGATTCAGGAATATGCTGTTGCATAAGACTGTTTTTGCAAAGATAATTTAAATTCACATCAATCTCAATACGTCTCTTCCTACGGTATTTGCCTTATTATTAGAACAGCCTGTGTAAGCATCCTGATTCAAAAATCACTAAAATTTCACATTGCGGAAGCGACCATAAAAAAAGCCGGCAGTCCCGATTTTTCGGAACTGCCGGCTGCGCAGTTGACATTTAATTTCTTTTTGAGAACTGGCTCTGGAATTCTTTCAATTCCCATTCCAGTTTCTCAGGATTGGTGTCCATGATCTGTTCGGCATATCCAGGGTAGTAAATCGAATCGAGTTCCTGGACAAAGATTTCTTCGATTGACTGCTGACGGGTAATCTGAGCTAATGCTTTCATCTGGCGTAGAGTTTTAAGGTTAGAAATGAAATTTTTTACGCCAAAGGCTATAACCTGGAATAATAAATGATGTCAAGGGTGAAGGTCATTCCGCTTTTGCGAAATGAATGCACTGAAAGCGACAATGCCCAAAGGAGGTCGCCCTTTACAGTTTTAAGTCACCACAGTTCCAGGGACGAATTATTCATAAGGTAACTTTGAAAGAAAATTTCGAGCTAAACCGTGCGTGGGCCAAACGGGGCTTCTTTTTTGGTACTTTTTGCTATGCCCTGGATATTCAAAGAAAAAAGTACGCCAGTCATCCGGACCGGCAAAACAACTGCAATTTTCATCCCTAAAAATAAAATTGCACTTCACCAAATCCAATGACAGCAAGGCTTTTGAAAAAATTCAGGGCCGGTAAAGATGGTTTCTTTTGCTTCTTTGCTTTGCCATCTCTTCACAAAGAAAAGAAGTCGCCATTTTTATTTTGCGTGTAAAATTTGGTTAGTTATTCATATTTAACGATTTAACCGTTTGAATACCCTTAAAATTTTGCTTGTTCCTCACGGAGTGCACGCCCCGCCCTATCGAAAAATGCAATTGCACCGCCCGGTTTCCGGTACGGATATATGAATTGATATTACATATGTAATAAAAACTATATGAAAACAACATCGAAGGCGGGATGCTCCCCTATCTGCCGGAAAGGATGATCATCTCGTTGGTGGGAAGCTGATCCCCTACCATCGAGCCCAGCACCCAGTAGTAAAGGTTGTCCACCGCATCGCTCAGATCGGTGGCCTTCCATCGAGGCTGGTCCTTCTTACGCTCGGAGGATTTGTCTTTCTTGAACTCCTGGGCAAGGATGGGTGCGTTGTCCATGGATGCGAAGGTCTCCATGGCATTGTTCATGTTGATGCGAAAGGCCGGCAGGGCCGGATAGTCCCCCGAGAGGAATTTATGCCAGAACTGGTACTTGTCCATATGGGAGGCTTCAAACAGTTCAGCCCTCAGATATACTTCCCAGCCTGCCTTTGAGAGTTGATCCTTGACATCATCGAAGTAAGACGAGCGCGATGCGGCATCATTGCGCCGGTTGCCGTCCGATCCCCCATACAGGTATAGGGTCATGGTGGACTTATCCTTGTAATAGTCAATGAATCTTGATACAAGGATGCTCAGCGTTTCGTTCTCGACAAAGAAGTTCTTTATTACCGGGAACTCATTCTTTAGTTTGTGCCATTGGCTGACGATGATGCAGTTCTGGGTGGTGCCAAAGTCAAAGGAAACGTACAAGGGTTCCTGCATCAGGCAGTCGGCATCCCCCCTACAGTCGAAAGAGGTTTTTCCTTTGATGTCATAGTCAATTGAATCGAAGAAGTCATAATTGAAGGAATCGCTGTAGGTATGCTTCTGTGCTGACAACAGGGGATAGAACCCCGATTCATTCTGTTTCCTGCGTTTATTGAGCACTTCCAGGTCATAGACCACCTTGGGCAATGCCCTCTTCAGATCACGGAAATACATCTCTCCCAGGATGTGGATGTTCTCGATGGCCGAAGCCTCCAGGTAAAAATAGCGGTGAGGGAATTTTTTGGCCAATTGCTCGTATTCAAAGACCCATTCGCCTTCAGGGGTAAGAGGCATGCTTCCCAGGAACAGGGTGCCGTGATGAAAGTTCAGATGGCCGAACCTCTCGCGGTTTCCCCGGTTGGCCGGCAGGACATCGGCATCGATGGCCGATTTCTTCAGCTTGGTGCATTCATCGAAGATCATGCCGTCGTAGGATCCTGACCGGGCCATCTCGGGCCGGTCGAAGGAGTTGAACTCCACGACAAAGCCATTGACAAAGTGCATGCAGTTGGCATAGTCCAGCGGGGGTTGAAATGGTTCATCCCACAGGAATTTCTTTGGCGCCTTATGCCCGATGAAATAATGCTGGCCGCGAAACAGCCCCCGGCGCTCCAGGTGGTCGATGATCGGTGGCAGGGATTTGGTGCGGATATGAAAATAGGTTAGGCCGTTGAGGGATATCTTTCCCCGGGGCATGGCTACAAAATATTTGATGATCTCCTCAGCGATGATGGTGGTCTTGCCCACTCCCCTGCCCCCGATAAATGTCTTATGCGGTTTGGTCGACAGCAGGATCTTCAGCTGCGGATCGTTGTAATACGGTGCCGGTTTAATCATCGATATCGGCGATTTCTGCAACCGGATTCTCGGATAGCAGCATGTTGAGATAATCCTTCACATGCAATTCGTCGGCCATGGCCTCGATCTTCTGGTGCAATTGCAGCAGTTTCTCCTGGGCTTTTTTGTCGATCATGTTGAAGGAAGGAGAATTGATAAAGTTGTAGTTGATGGTCAGCAGCTGGACCGGCGGCTGGAATTTCGAGGGATCGGGAAGCGAAAGGTCCTCTTTGTCCAGGTTGTAAGCTTTGGTGATCCGTTCCAGGGCTTTTTCCATCCCGCGCAGGTCCTTCTTTGACTTTGCCATCTTCAGCAGTTCAATAGCCCATTGGGAGACATGATACCGCATGGCCTCTTTGGTGTAGACGCGCATGTCGCCGTAGAGTCTTCTGCTGTTACGGATATCCTTATACGCCTGCCCCTCTGAAATGCCGAACTGCCGCACCATGAACACCGACACATCACGGTCGCAATTCATATCGTCGTGCAATTGCATGAAACAGGCGCTCCAGCGGATGCGGATGATCTCTTCTTCCGGGTCCAGCTTCAAATTTTCTCCGGTATAATATTGCCGGATCCGCTCAAAGGTCGTGTCGGCTATGATCTGGTTCATACGTCATCCATTTTGGCATTCTCGATAAGCTTCATGGCAAAGGCCTGTGCCGGTGAAGAGCCGTTCTGTGCAAGGTCGAAAATGCCCTGGCGAACCTGTGCCTCACGCTTGAGCCTTCCACGGCGGAACGCCCGAAAGGCCGCGGTATCCTGGTCCTTGAAAAAGTCCTTTAATTCCGAAGGGTCAACCTCGAGGATCAATGCGATTTCTTCTTTTGAAAACATCAGCGAAGCATAGGTTTCTACTTCGGCGATAAGGGTTTCATTCTGCTCGATCAAAGGCGCTTGAATTAGAGAGTTCATTTAATATCCAGTCCCTGTGAAATGCCGCAACCCGTTTGTCGCAGCAAAGAACACCCGCTTCAATGCGGGGGTTGCGTGTATAATTTGCCGATCCCACCACGCTAATCCCCCAGTGATCGTTTTCGATCACCGTGACCTTGGCGTGACACTTGGCCGCTTTGATATCGGTTGTGATCTTCTGCAGGAACTGCAGCTCGGCAGGTTTACGCACCCCGTTGCGGTAATCGAAGATGCCCTTGAGCTCCAGGATCAGTCCATGCTCGATAAAACCGTACAACTGCCGGATGGCATATTCGGAGATCGCCCAGGTGGTGAAGTAAACCCGGGCCGGGCCGGTTTGTTCGAGTAGGAAAAACAACAGGTCATGGGTTGACCAGTCGCCCAGGGATGCATAATGGATGCTCTGGCCGTCGGCGACCTTTCCAAAGACCTGGTGAAGTTTCTCATGGGCTTTGCCGATGGTCAGCAGGTTTACCCCGGCCACGGCGACCGATCCGGATGAGGCTTTATCCGGTTTTTTAATGACAATATCTTCCTTTGAAAACAGGCTCATTGCTCAAGTTGTTTGTTGATGTCGTCCAGTTCCAGCTGGTATTTATCGAGCAGTTGCTGGTATTTGTCCCGTTTTTTCAGTGATTCAGAATCCTGCAGAATCCGTTTGTACCTGGTGATGTAAGTCCTAAGGGTCATCTGGCGCTTGATCAGCTCTCCTGTGTTAATCTCAGAGGATTTCCTTGCGGCAGTCTTTATCACTTCCGGGATGATCACTCCATGTAAGTTAAACTGGCCGATGCGACCAGAGAGCTCCTTTAACCGGTCGTCAATGTCCAGGATCTGAAAGGCGATCGATCGCCGTTCTTCCAGTTCCCTGTATGGCAGCATGGCATGAAGACTGTCTAGCATCTTGTAGCACATTTTCTGCTCCGCCTTCAGCTTGTCGATAGTGACCGCCTCAGTCACGGGCGGCAACACCTGTTTTTTATCGTCCTGCTTTTGCGGCGGTTTCTCCATCCCAGGACCTTGTTCCATAACCATCGATTGCCTGGCAATCTTGTTGAGCTCATAGGCAAGGGTCAACCGGTTTTTCACAGTTGCTCCCCCGATGCGCAGCATCCGGCTGAGTTTAAGGTTGTGGCCGTACCGGTCGATGAGCGCCAGTCCGGTGATATAGTCCTGGTCAGCCTTGATCCAAAAAAGAATGTCGTGATCCATATTGCGAAATTATTGCTGCAATTGCAGAAAATAAAGGACAAAAAAGCCTGCCAGATCGCTCCGACAGGCTCTTCCACTAACCTACTTATGAAAACAGCTACAACGCTTCTTGAATTAAATGACTGGCGGGTTGGGATCCATCAACAGGACGCCTTCATAAAAGGCCATCGGGGATCCCTGTTTGCACAGGAACCCGAACTTGTGGCCTTTATCCTTGTCGATCTCTTCGCCCCAGGTGGTTTCGATGGTCTCAATGTGCGCAAGGTTGCAGGGTTCACCGATCAGGTACCGCTTGTTCGAGGCGCAGTTCTGGATGATCACGATCCCTTTGAAGTCGATCCCGAAGTTCTGGATCCATTTCTGCACCGCTTTTTCAATGCCAGGGTAAAACCCTTCCAGTCCGATCTCATACCCGCCGCAGTCCTGATTGGACCCCTTGAGCTTTTTCTGAGACGGTTTGATGGTGCCCTGGGTCATATAAAGGCTGTGCATGAATTTGCCGGTGAGAAGCTGGATATCATCGGCAATGGTTACCCCGTCGGCATCCCGCTGAGGAAAGGTATCCCAGTCGATATCCGCCTCCTGGATCAGGATGATCTCTGATTTTATCCCGCCGCCGCCGCCGGCGTTTCTTACTACGGGTTTTGCAAGGTCAAACAGTGCTATGGTCATGATTTTTTTGGATTAAGGATTAAGCCGGAACATAAACAAACACCGCTTCTTCGATGCCGAAGCCCACCGATTCATACCAGTCGGCAAACACCTTGATCTGACGGTCAACGCTTTCGATGGAGATGCTCGAGGCGCCGTTGTTACGGTTCATCAGGCGGATAAAGTTTTCCTTGGGTGTGGTAAAGATGATGTCTTCGCCGGCCATGGACGGCAGCGGGGTCAGGGTAAGGTTGGTGCCTTCGAGCATGGTCTTCACCCCGTCATAGTTGGTGTCGGTACCATGCAGGTCGCGGCGTTTCTTGTGATAGGCTGCGAACCATTTGCGCGAGATGAATATGTTCATGGCCATGTCCTTGTAAAAGTCCCCTACCTGGTCGCCGAAGGATTCCAATTGGTCGAAGACGTTGTCCACCGTGAGCGGCTCCAGGGTGATGAAGTTCATGTTGGATCCCCCGGCAGTGTGTTTGTGCTTAAGGATTGTGACAAAGCCGTCCATCGAAAGACCCAGTGCCTGGGCGGTTCCTTCCACCGGTGCGACATAGGTTCCTTTGCCGATCAGTGCCAGCTCGCGGTTGTCGTTTACCTTGGGGATGATCAGCTGTTCGATGATGTATTTGGAGATCGGCCACGCTTTGCGGTCGATCGACTCATCGCCCATGAAACCGAGCCATGAATCCATGATCTCATCGGGGTAGAAGGAAAGGTCGATCTTATGACGGCGCTGCATGATCTCCACCGGGGTGAAGGCAGCCTTGCCCTTGGGGGTCCAGCCTTCCTGGAATCCCTGGACCAGGTCAGAGATCACGGCCTTTGATGCGCGATAAACCAAATCCTGCGATTGTTTGGTGGTCATGAAGGTTTCGGAGTAGGTGGGCTGGGTCAAAAGCCGCAGGATATCCTTCTGGTTCGTTCCTACGTAGGTCCCGAAGGCGGCTTTAAGTTGGGCTAAAGAAATTGTTTCGGCCATGGGTGAAAAAATTAAGTGTTTGGATTATGAGCAGAATTCATCTGCGATTTTGTCGTGTGCATATACAGGTTCATCGGCGCCGCTTTCAATCTTGTCTGTATCTTTTGCTGCAACGATCTGCGTAGCAGCATCTTCATTCTGCAAAGCCAGCAGGGCGGCCTTGGTGCCGTCATGGCTTTGCTTCTCATCATCGAGGAGCGTTTCCAGCTCCAGGTTGCGGGTGATGACATTGCCAAGTTCATCGTTGAGCTGCTGGACCCGTTCAGCAGTGAGTTCCTGGGCTTCCAGGTTGGCGGGATCCAGTTTGAAAAAACTTTGAATGGACTTCCAGGTTTCTTTGATCTTCATATGATTGAGGTTATGGGTTTGCGTTTCAATGTCAAGAATTGTGTTTACCGGCGCCATGGCCGTAGCTACTGAGATGGCATATTCCAGCGACCCTATCTCATCGACCAGTCCCAGTGCAATTGCTTCAGGAGCGAAGTACATTTTGCCGGTAAGGGTAGATTCATTAAGACCGGCACGGTTGGCTTTAATGGAGGATAAGAATTTGCTGTTGATCACATCCAGAACATTCTTCTGGTAGGATTCATACTTGCCATCCAGCACCTGGTTAAAATCGGCGTTCTTATCCACTGAAAGACTGGCATAGATTTCATGGAACTTAACTCCCTGGGCTTCGAGAGCCGGCTGAAGGTCTTCCACCATCAGCATGGTTCCGATGGAACCAATGCGATCGAGATCAGAGCTGGCGATGATCCTGGATGCCCCGGAGATGATCCAGTAAGCTGCGCTTGCCGCCATTCCTTCTATATATGCAACAACCGGTGTTGCGGAATTACAAATTGCTTCAGCCAGCAGATCGGTGCCAGTCACCTGGCCACCGGGAGAATCCACAACCAGGACGATGCTTTTAATGTTGGGATTCTGATCGGCCGATCTGACATCGGAAAGGATCGACTGGGACCCGCGGGGGCCGCAGGGCTGATCGTATTTGAGGATTTCCGATCGGATCGGGATAATGGCAACAGATCCTTCAGGGATGTTGGTATCGGCAAATCCGTACCGCTGAGGCTGATCCCCCATGGCGCCGATCACAAAGGATCGGTTCCGTTCCCTGGCAATTGCTGAATCAACATCAGAAAAACTTTCCCCTTTCAGCATCGAGAGCAAAATCGAAGCATAAGCGGTTGATCTCTCTTTGGAGATCAACCAGGCGCATGAAAGAATTTCTGCTAAGATGGGATTCATTGTACCCTTATTATGAGGGTACAATATTATGATGGTTAGGCTGTCAAATAAAGGACTGAAAATTTCAGGAAAATTACATTTACATCGATTCGTCAGTCCAAATTCTAGTCTTCCGGCATTCCACTGGTGGGATCCCAAAGAAAACCGGCAGGTTTGGAGAATTCTCCCGTGAAGAGAAGTTCATAGCCGTTGAATGTTTCCAATGCAGCGGGCTTTAGAAGCTTGTTGGTAAGTTTCATTGGGCTTTCCATTGTTCCTAAAATACGGGTCGTTCCGTTTTTGTCGGTCAATTTAATGATCAACTGGCGACCGGTCATCCGGAATAGTTCTGATTCAACAGGGGCACGGTCTTTGGGAACAAGGATTTTCAATTTATAAAGATACTTCACCCCGGCTGGTGTGTCCTGCTGCTCAGAATCGAGCTGCATCGTTTCAGGGGTACCATATATTGAGTTCCAGTTCTTACCAATTTTGGGATATACTACACAAGATAATGTAGAATCGCTACAATTAAACAGGGCTACGTCTTCACGGTAGATCCAGCTTACGGGATTTAATCCCCCGAGATTGATACCGGTATGTCGAAGAATATTTCCCATGTCAGTTCAGTGAATTAAAAAGCCCGGAATATCCAGGGGACAATTCAGGGACAGAAAGTGGCAAACTTTTTCCTGTTTTTTTTCTTTTCCGTTCTCTGTAAAAGTCTTTTTTAAGCATTTCATAGTTTATAAAGGTCATTGTGAAATCATGATCCGCGCAGAATTGCAGAATATTCCTTTTAAAGGAGTGGGTGTAACGTACCTTATCGTTCATATAATGATAAAACAGTTGTTTAAAGTGCCATTCCAGGTAACGTTCAAACATCTCCTGGTTAATCGGGGAGATCCACAAGTCTCCCCGAATGTTCTTATCTTTAGTAAAAGGAAGCGTGAACTGTATGTATTCCGGGCCTTTGGGAATAAAAGGAGGTACATCCACCGGGCGTTTCTCAAGCAAAGGCAACAGAATTACACCGATAATATTTCGTTTGGAAGCAAGATTACCTCG
>CAIKNA010000176.1 GCA_903828645.1 uncultured Bacteroidales bacterium | reverse complement strand
ATAACATGAATGCAGAGTTTGGATATTCCTTACCCGTAGCCTATGATAAAAATGAAATCTGGAATGAGAAGGTATTTAAAGGCGGCGGTTTCGGTTTCGATCTGGGTGCGACTTACACCCGGTTTGCAAGAATTCACACGAATGATTACTTCAATCACCTGTGCGGGCAGAAATATGAGGATTACATTTATCGCATTGGGGTTGCCCTGATTGATTTTGGTGCCATCCGCTTTAACGATCATGCTGTAAAAATGGCCATAGAGGATAAGGGGGCTGACTGGGTGAATCTTGGGGATTATAAATTCAAAACTATTCAGCAGTTTTCTGACACGATCAGTTATAAATTCTATGGCAACAATACTGAGGCCTACAAAGGATCCTCATTCTATATCTGGCTTCCTTCGGCACTTTCCGTCCAGTTTGATTATCACTATAAGAAAAACTGGTATGTTAATGGTTCCCTGATCTATGGTTTTAACATGGCCCCGGGCTCATTGAGCAGACCTTCCCAGTTGTCAGTTACACCCAGGTACGAAACCAGTTGGTTTGAAGCCAATCTTCCGATCTCGTTTTATGACTGGTATTTATTAAGGATGGGATTGTCGCTGCGTTTTTATTTCCTGACTGTCGGCACCGAGAAGCTCGGCCAGTTCTTTAATCTGCGTAATTTTTCCGGAATGGATTTTTACATCTCTATCCATTACTTTTTTGAAAAGGGGATTTGTAAAAAGCAGAAGGAAAAAGGTTGCCTGGATTCGGAACGCAGGATATTCTCAAGAAACTGATGTTTTCACATCCAGCGCATCCCTGAGGGCGTTACCGATCAGCATAAAAGCAAGTACCAGCAGCATGATGGCAATTCCCGGGAGAATGGCAAGATAAGCTGAATCCAGCACGATGTACCCGTAGTTTTCCTTGATCATGGAGCCCCACGATGGCATGGGCGGCTGAACACCAATCCCGAGAAAACTTAACCCTGCTTCAAGAAGGATTGCAGAAGCGAAATTCGCGGCTGAGATGACAATCACCACACCCATGATGTTGGGCAGGATATGATGGAAGATGATCCGGAAGTTTGAAAAGCCCAGTGCACGGCCTGCTTCAACATACTCTTTCTCGCGGATGCTCAGGATCTGGCCACGCACAACCCGCGCAACTTCAACCCACATCGTGAGTCCCACGGCTATAAATACCTGCCAGAAGCCCTTTCCCAATGCAAAGGTGATTGAAATGACCAGCAGCAACGTAGGGATTGACCAGATCACATTGATGAACCAGACCACAAGGGTATCAATCCAGCCACGAAAGAAGCCTCCCAATGCTCCGATGAAGATCCCGATGACCAGGGAGATGAAAACCGAGATAAACCCGACAGAAAGACTGATCCTTGTTCCGATCAGCAGCATGCTGAGATAATCCCTGCCAAAACGATCGGTGCCTAACCAGAATGTACGTTTGACCGGCGCTTCAGTCTGTGACCGTAATATTTTTTGTTCCGCAGGAACTGATAATGGAGGATCCGAATACTCTTCAAGCATCAGCGAATCGCCCTGGATCCTGTACTTATTTACCGGCAGAAAGGTGACCCTGTTCTTTTGTCCCCAAAGCATTTTTGTAAAGATGGATGACGAAGCAGGTGGATTTTCCTTTTTTACAGGGATCATGGTAACTGAAAATCCCGGTTTCTTCAACGCCAGTTCAAGATGTTGGTCATTTGCCGACGGTGTGGAATCCGGTGTAACCAGGTAACCCAGGATGGCGATAATTATGGTAAGAACAACAAATGCCAGTGACCAGACACCTTGTTTGTTCTTTTTAAATTTCCTCCATGCCAGGACTGAAAGACTGGCCGATGAAACATATTTGGTTTTTCCGAAAAGCAAAGGGATTCAACTTTTTTGATACGGAACAAACCTACATGAATTTTCTCAATCTTACAAATTGTCTGGTTGGATACCCCTTTTCTCCGTGTTTCTTAGTGTTCTTAGTGCCTAAGTGGTAAAAAAAATGTAAGAACCAATCCTGTCCTCATCCTGAAATAAAAGTCATTGAATTTTCCACCGGGTATAAAACAGCGTTGCAATTCTAAAAAAAAAGTATAATTTTGCCGCTTCATAAATGGTGGATGTAGCTCAGCAGGTTAGAGCGACGGATTGTGGTTCCGTAGGTCGTGGGTTCGAGCCCCATCTTCCACCCCAAAGAAGCTTCAAATGCAAAGTGCAACGTGCAAAGTGTAATATTTTGCACGTTGCACTTT
>CAIKNA010000175.1 GCA_903828645.1 uncultured Bacteroidales bacterium | reverse complement strand
GCATATATTTCACCTGTTTCATTATTTTGGGGAGTGCCGTTTCCTGTTTTATTAAGTTGAAAAACTTCAGGTATCCCGCTTTGTGCATGGTTGATTGTTCTCATCTTTTAATTGAAAGCTGGTAATAAGGTGTTCATAGTTTAATTCAGGAAAAGCGCCCGGGTTATCGTTTGTAATAATTTCTTACCTGGGGAAGCAATGCAATGAGAAGTATGGTAACAGCATAAAACATGTAAAAAGTGTGTGACCAGTGGACGGAATGGATGAACATCATTTCAAGCTGCAGCCAGATGATCAGGGTAAAGGCAATATAAATGCAAAATGACCACGACCAGTGCATGTCTTTGCAGAAATTTACCTGCTCCGCAAGTTTTGATTCCGGTTTCTTTATCAATGCGAATATCAGCAGACAGGGAGCAATACCCAGAAAAGTAAATAAGAAGATCCCGGGTATTATAAAGTTTGAAAAAGGGGAATCTTTTATCATGGATAATGGCATGCCAAGAAGTCTGCCTGAAGGGGAAATGATCAATGCACCCCCTCCAAAAATAGCTCCTGCACCAAGAAATGTTAAAAGAGCTGTAAGAATATTTCTGAAAAATGTGGGTTTCATGATGGCCGGGAATTTGAAGGAAATCAATCATCACGGGGATCCCCGGTCCTGACAAAAGCCGCGTGAACCGGAGGGGGGCAAGGTTTGGAAGTGCCCCTGCAGGCAACCCAGATCACTTCGTTGAGCTCGCGGTCGGGGGCCCGGTCCTCCATGCCGAAATTGAATTCTTCACTTTTTCTTTGCCAGTCGTTAAAGGCTGTATTCTTTTCGAAAAGGTCAGTCTGGGCCAGCCTTGCCTGAAACGGAGGGTGGCCGGCCGATGCATCAAAACATCGCCATAAAGGTTCGGCAGATGCATCGTACTGGCTCATGGGTGACAGCCCCAGGATCAATTCTATGGTTCGCAGAACAGAGGATGTGGAGTAGGGTGTATGGTCAACGAATGATTTTTTCACCAATCCGCCGGCAACAAAGGCAGTGCTCCGGTGTGCATCAACGTGATCGGGCCCGTTCTGGGCATCGTCTTCCACGATGAAGATCGCACATTCTTTCCAGACAGGGCTTTTACTAAGGTAATCCACAAAGAGTCCGACCGCAAGGTCATTGTCGGCCACGGCGGCAAAGGGAGTAGGACGGCCAACACGCAACCCCTCGGTGTGGTCGTTGATAAAACGCAGGGTGTTCAGCCCTGGCACCTGGTTAATTGCCAGCAGGGAGTCGAAATCGCGTCTCCATTGCGCGAAACGGGTGGTATCCATCACCTTCTGGTCCCAGCTTGTATAGTACCTGCAAAAATGATTTTCCAGAACCGGAATATTGGCTTTGTAGTCATCGGCAAACTCACCGTAAGTCCGGTAGGAAACCCCGCTTCTCTTTGCGTAATCCCAGAGGAAGCCCTCTTTGTTGTTGGCAATGTTGCGGGTTCCTTCTGCATCATAGGTGCCTCCGCGGCCGCCATAACTTGTGGGCCAGTTTTTCTCAAGGTAGTCGGTGGCATATGCGCCCAGGCTCCAGTTATGGCCGTCGGCGCTGACCTCTCCGTCAACATAAAAATTGTCGAGCAGCACAAATTCCGAAGCCAGCGCATGCTGGTTGGGGGTATATTTATTTCCGAAAAGTACCAGCGAAGTGTCTCCGTTTCCCTGCGGCATATCTCCCAAAACCTGGTCATAGGTCCTGTTTTCCTTGATGATATAAAACACATACTTTACCGGTGAAACATCTCCTTTCTGCCGGGGAACCGGATTTCCCTCCATGCCATGAGCTTTTAACGCTATTTCCCTGGTATATGGTGTGTTCGCATAAACCTGCTGCGTCCATTCTGCCAGCTTTTCTTTTTCGGGCATGGCAATCACACTCAAAGTGCCGGTGAAAAGGCTGCCAATGTATTGAACTTCTCCGGCTTTTTTCGGATCGGCTTTTTGGTGGCTGACGGTGTTGGTTCTTTTCACAGGATCCGGACCTTTGGGGTTGGGCAACGAAGATAGACCCTTGCCATTGGAAACCAGTATTTTCGGGCCGGCCAGGCGAACACAGGTCGGGTACCAGCCTGTAGGGATAAATCCCAGTCCACCGGAATGGCCCGGAGTTGACACATCAAAAACAGCGAGGCAATTGTTGTCGGCATTAGCCACGAAAAGTGTGTGGTCATCCCGGCTGAGAGCCACACTGTTGGGTGTCGATCCGCAGGGTGCATTTGGGAAAAGGGCAGAATTCAGGGTTTCGATAACCAGATTGAGCGTAAGATCGATAACAGAAACGGAATTGTCACTGGCATTGGCCACAAACAGAATTTTGCCATCGTGGTCCATGGCCATATCGTTGGGATGACTGCCAACTGCAATGGCACCTTCAATTACCATTGAACCGGTATTCATGCACACAATTTTATCGCAGCCCCAGCAACTGCAATAGAGGTGTTTTTTATCCGGAGATAAAAGACAGGTATATCCTTCGCCGCCGAGGGGAATTTGTCTGACTGTTTTTTTTGTTTTAGTGTCGACAACATACAATGAATTATTCTCTTTTGTCACCGCATAAATACGATGCATGGCTTCATCGGCCGCAATTCCGCCAATGGAAATTTTTTCAGGCCATGGACGGCCGATGATAATGGTGTCGACGCAAACCAGTTTTTCGTTCCTGACAGCAAAGCGTAAGATCCAGTTGTCGTTTCCGCCGGATGCATAGAGG
>CAIKNA010000174.1 GCA_903828645.1 uncultured Bacteroidales bacterium | reverse complement strand
TCGCCTACAAGCTGGGTGCAGGCCTGAAGGGTGTACCCGCCAACGGCAGCCGGGGTCCAGTTGGCAAAGGTCAGCTGAATGCTTGCACCTGATGCCAGTGGTCCGCTGGGAACCGTGGAGGTGTAACCATCGGTTGCGGTCATGGTGACGTTGAACGTTTCCGCGTTCAACCCGAAATTTTTCACCGTTGCTTTGGGAACCACTGTGGTTCCGATCATGCTTGACGCAGCCACATCGATGGAAACAGTACCGGCATCATGCGCCAGTGGAACCGAAAGACAAACATCGTCGACATACCAGTAGTTGATATCATACGTATACCCGGAAAGTGTAAAGGCAATGTAGGTGGTGCCTCCAAGGTTGTTGGTGATGTCCATCTCTTTCACCTGTGCGGGAATCGAATTACCGAGTCCGCCGGCATAAACCCATTCGTCGGTCCATGCCACGCCATCAGCACTCGATTGAACCTTGATCCACACATCATTTATGCCTGCAGCATAGTCATTGAGCATCTGGCGGAAACTCAGGTGGAGGGTTGTTAACCCGGTTGTATTGACTCCCGGGGAGACAAAGCGGTCATTGTCGGCCTGGGTTGAACCCTGTGAAGGTGAAAAATATGCACGGGCTTCATCGGCCGTTCCGCCGGCAGTGTTTGAATTGACCACCGACCAGTGGCTTGATGTGATCGTGCCTGAATATTGTTCAGACCAGCAGGCAGGGAAAACAGCCGTCGTGCCAAAATCCTGGCAATAGGGCAATTGCAGGACACCGCATGTCGTAGCAAAGGTATATGGTCCGGCCCATGCGCTGTTGCCGGAAGCTCCGCCGCAAACAGCCCTTACATAGTAAGTGTAGGATGTGGCTGAGGTCAAACCCCCATAGTTGTATGGATTGGAAACACCGGGATCCGTAGGTGTACCGGTAAAGGTGGAACCGGTTGTCCTGAGTTCAATATCCCATAAAGTCGCACTCCCGTTTTCCGTCCAGCTGAGTTTGGCGCCTGTCTGGCCTATGCCTGAAGCACCCAAACCGGTCGGAGCAGGACAAGCAACCGTGGTGGTGAATGTTTTTTCCAATGACCACGGGCTGTTGATGCTGTTGGGACAATGTGCCCGAACCTTGTAGGTATATCCTGTTACAGGAGTCAATCCCAGCAAAATATACGGATTGGTTACATTGGCAATCGTCGGGGTACCCGTATAGGTGTAAGGGGTTGCTCCGTACTCAATGTCCCATGACGTTGCTGTTCCGCCATCGGTCCATCCAAGGGTGGCCTGGAAGCCGGCAGGAGCTGCTGTAAGTGCAAAAGGAATCGGGCAGGGAGGGGTCAGATCCAGCGTGAAATCGTCCAGACTGATATACCACGGGGTACTGGTTGCCGAGGTGGTCTTTACCCCGAAATAGTATTCGCCTGTTGTTGCCGGAACAATGGTATATTTGAACAGGGAATATGTGGCGTTGTTGCAAACAATCCCGGTGGCAAGCACGTTGGTCATCCCGGCAGAAGTATTGCTTTTACCGTAGGCAACATCCATCAGGAAGTCGATCGGGCTGGTAATATCCTTATTCATCATATAAAATGAGAAGTCGTAGGAAGTGCCGGCTGTCAGCTGCATGTTTGGCGTGAACACCCAGGTGGTATTGGCATAATAGGTATAAATGAAATGGGTGCCGTTGTTGGGGCCGTAATAGGTTCCTGATGTAGCCGATGAATACGGACCACTGGTGCCAGCTACATTTTCATACGACCAGCATGGGGGAAGGATCTTGGAACCAACGGTTACCATTCCTTCAAATCCTTCTGTCCATGGGAATGTTGAGACAGCAAAACAGGCAGTGGTAAACGCTCCCTTTGCCGACCATAAGCTGACATCGCCCACACCGCAGGCAGCACGTACATAAAAGTCATACACGGTCGCTGGGTTAAGACCAGACAGGATGTATGGCTTTGTTGAAGTGCCCAGGATTTCGGTATACCCGGTTCCGCTGCCGGCTACAAAGCCTGCAGGGCCGTATTCAATGTCCCAGGCGGA
>CAIKNA010000173.1 GCA_903828645.1 uncultured Bacteroidales bacterium | reverse complement strand
GGTGTAAGCGCAGTGCCTATCGCATTGGTGGCATAGGCCGCATGGTGTATCTGCATGGCAGGCGGAAGTTGTGTTCTCAGGTGGCTGAAAACGCCGGTGTCCGTGGAACCTTCGGCAAGTTTGTTGTCGCTGATCGTGACGGGCGAGGAAGTTTTCCAGAGTGTTCCCCGCTCTGTGACCGGGCTCCCTCCGTCGGAGGTGACACGGCCCCCCAGGATGGCGGAAGATGTCGTTACCGATGCGGAAGTTGGAGAGGTTACCGCGGGTGGCAGCAGCAAGGCTGAGGTTGCCTGGCTGCGGGGGTTGTTCATTGCCTGCATGGTGTTGAACTTCGTCAGGGTGCCGGCTCCGTTGTATTCATAGATCCGGAACCAGTAGGTCACGCCGGTCGTCAGGCCGGTAACGGCCGGGATGGAAGCCCCGGAATAGTTGTACACCACCTGTTCACCGTTCCCCGCATACACAGCGTTGGCCGGGGGATCGGTGCCATCGGCCGGGTCTGTAAAACTGTTCGAGGTGTTAACTTTTACCACTCGTTTTTCGCCATTCCCGGGTGTCCACGACACAGCCATTTGCGTTTGCTGTATGTCGTTGAAGGTGATCCCTGAAGTCTGTACCGAAGGCACCGCAACGAGCGCCTCCGACACCGTTCCGCCAACAGCAAACCCGTTGCTTCCGCTGGTACCGGAATAGAATCCCCATCCCCCGGTAGTAGTCTGCCCGCTCGCGTAATACCGCAGGGTGACCATGGTCTGCGCGTAGACATGCTGCAGGTCGGGAATCCCGTTAAGGTCAATCTGCCCCATCGTCAGCGAGGTGGACTGGACCGGACTTCCGATCAGGATAAAATTTACCCCGTCGAGACTATATGCGAATTGCGAAGTGACCCCCGGGCTGGAAAAAAAGGTGGAGGTACCGTTGAATTTCGCATCCAGGGTGGAAAGAGATAATTTAAATCCGGGAACAGTCTGCAGGGTGACCTGGAAATAATCGGTGGCTGTGGTCGAGATCCCGTTATTCTGGAACCCGGTGGTCCGGAATGAGTTCACCCCGCCCGATGCAGGCGCACCCGCACCTCGGGTGATGTTGTTTGCCCCGCCCGTAGCGACAAGGTCCGTATGAAAAGTTGTGGCTGCACAGGTTACCGGGAACGATTGCCCGTAAAAATCCCAAGCGGCAATCTGGCATGGACCGGAAATTCCTGTAAAAAGTGCAAAACAGGATAGATAAATGATCTTTTTCATGGCGTTTTTCCGCTTAATCGGGATTTTTGGCAAAAGTGAAGAGGGTGTTAATAACTTTTCAGCGGTTGGTGAAAAATCGTGACACGTGACGCGTGACAAGTGACAAGTGACGGATGATTCAATTCAAACATCGCCGGTAGGCAATACCCAGACGTGTCACGCGTCACGTGTTACGGTCTGCATCATCCCGGCTGCCTGCGCTTTTTATCGTACTTTTGGCTTCAAAAAAAACCATGCGGAACCTATTGCTGTTTATCTTCATCTTCCCGTTTCAATTTTTTGCTCCGGATGCTTCTGCCCAGGCCGGCGATTCATTGCTGATCCGGGGCATCTATACCGAAGCACTCATAAACCCGGTTGCCTACCGCAACCTCGACTTCCTGTGCAACAGGATCGGCGGGCGTCTCTGCGGATCTTCCCAGGCTGAAAAGGCCGTTCAATGGACCAGGAAAGTGCTCGATGGCATGGGCCTTGATACGGTTTACCTTCAGCCGGTGATTGTTCCGCACTGGGAACGGGGAAAGAAGGAGACCGCAATGGTCATATCAGGGAAGGCCGGGAATCACGGGCTGCAGGTTTGCGCCATCGGGGGCTCGGTTGCCACCCCCGGCAAAGGGATTACGGCAAACGTGGTGGAGGTGAAGAATTTTGAAGAGCTGAAATCACTTGGCCGGGAAAAGATCGAAGGGAAGATCGTTTTCTACAACAGGGCCGCCGATCCTGCACCTGTTTATACGTTTGATGCTTACGGAGGTTCCGTTGACCAGAGGTCCCGCGGGGCAATGAACGCCGCTCGGCTGGGTGCCGCGGCGGTGATCGTGAGGTCGGCTACAACGGTGCATGACAACTTCCCGCATACAGGCAACCAGCACTATGCCGATTCGGTCAAAGCAATCCCCGCATTCTGCGTAAGCACCAACGATGCCGACAGCCTTTCGAAATGGCTGAAAACGGACCAGCGGCTGAAACTGGAGTTGCATTCATGGTGCATCCTGCATCCTGATACCACCAGCTACAATGTGATCGGCGAGATCCGCGGGAGCAAACACCCCGGTGAGATCATCCTGGTTGGCGGCCACCTCGACTCCTGGGACATCGGGCAGGGAGCCCATGACGATGGTGCAGGGCTGGTGCAATGCATAGAAGTACTGCGTCTGTTTAAGACCTTAAATATCAAGCCTGCCCGTACCATCCGCATGGTGGCTTTCATGGATGAGGAATACAACCAGTCAGGAGCGAAAGTATATGCCGGCGAGTCACAGCGAAGGGCCGGTTTGGGAAAGGAGAAGCACCTTGCCGCCATTGAAGCTGATCGCGGCGGGGCAACACCCCAGGGTTTTTCCATCGAAGGCACCGATGAAGAGATGAAAAAGGTCCTTGCATGGAAAGGACTGTTTGAACCCTATGGAATCTGGTCATTCGAAAAAAGCGGAAGCGGGGTCGACATCCGCGACCTGAAAGCGCAGGGGGCCCTGCTGATTGCCCTGGTGACCGATTCGCAGCGGTATTTCGATTATCACCACTCCGCCAGCGACACCTTTGATAAGGTCAATGTCCGTGAGCTGGAACTGGGAGCCGCGGGGATGGCTGCGCTGGTGTGGCTGATGGACAATAAGTGGTGACAAGAGACAAATGACAAGTGACGATTTTCAGGAAACATTTGCAGATTACAGAGGTTACAGGCCGATTTCGGAGGCGATCGGCAGCATCGCTTCAATGGCAAGGGAGGCGAACTCTTCGATGGGGATGCCGATTTTTTCACACTCCAGTATATTTTCGCGTTTGACGGAGGCTGCGAACATCTTTTCCTTCATGCGTTTGACCACCGATTTTGGTTTGACCACCGCCAGTTTTTTTTCAGGGTAAACATAGGTTGTGGCAAAGATCAGCCCGGTGATGGTCTCCCCCGCCGCCAGAGCATGCTCGAATTCGGTGCTGCGCTCCTTTCCCGAAGAAAATTCATTGTGCATCCTGATGGCATCCAGGATCTCCGGATCCAGGTCAAACTCCTTCAGCAAGGTTTCTGTCTGCGTGCCATGAACAGATGGCTCCGCGTTGGTCACCTCCACATCCAGGTCGTGCAGCAGCCCGGCTAGGCCCCAGGCTTCCTCGCTGCGTCCAAGTTTCCGGGCCAGCCCCCGCATCACGGCTTCCGATGCGAGGCTGTGAAAGATCATCTTCTGGTTTTTCACATATTCGTGAAGCAGCTTCAGTGCATCGGAACGGTCAGGTTTCATCATGAACTATCTTGATATCAGTACTTTTTTCTTTATAAAGTTGGTTCCCGGCTTAACCTTAATAAGGTAAAATCAGGATAGTATATCCGCTGCATCTGTCTGATGAACCGGTCGTGTAGCGGTTGGTTGCAAATATACGATTTTTCCCGGGCTGGAATCTGGCAGGTGAGATATCCATGTCATGGTATTGACTTTTTATTTTTTCACACTATCTTTGTCCTGATATTTTCCACGGATCTTCCCGAAACATTCGATCGGAATGAACCGGACTGGTAAAATAATTCAATGTTAAATCCCTAAAATATAATTATATGCCACTGAAAAAAGAATATGAATGGCTCGCCGACGAAGGTGGACCGAAAATGCTGAATGAAGCGTTAAATTTAATAGACGTGATTGAATCACCCGGCACGGCAGACAACCCGGTCATCCTCTCCTGGGCTGCAGAACTTGGGGCCAGCGTGGCTTCCGTTTATAAAGCTGATGAAATTCCCTGGTGCGGACTTTTCATGGCGATCATCGCAAAAAGAGCCGGCAAGATCGTTGTCAAGGATCCGCTCTGGGCGTTAAACTGGGGCACGTTCGGCACCCATGCGGAAACACCGATGCTGGGGGATGTCCTGGTCTTTGTTCGCACAACCTCCGATGGAAAAAAGGCAGGGCATGTGGCCCTTTATGTAGGAGAGGATGCAACATGCTACCATATCCTGGGCGGGAACCAGTCCGACAGGGTGTGCATCGTCAGGAAAGACAAAAGTAACCTCTATATCGCCCGGCGTCCCGATTATAACAACCAGCCGGCGAATGTCAGGCAGATCCTGCTTCCGGAATCGGGGGAATTGTCGTCCAAGGAATCTTAATAACCCTTACATACCATCCCTATGAATCCCGTATACCCCGTTATCATAGTCCCGGGAATAACCGCTTCATATCTCCGCGACCATTACATGCTGCCGCCTGATGTCGTATGGTCGGTACTGACCAAAAAATACGAAAACATCGCGCTGCATCCCGACAATTACCGTTATGAAGCCATGGAGCCTGCAAGGGTTCAGCCTGACCAGATTTTTGAAATTGCCTATGAGGAGATGATCAATGAGCTGCGTCACAACCTGCGTGAATCAGACGACCGGCCTGTTCCTGTCTACCCGTTCGGGTATGACTGGCGGCAACCGCTGGACCTTGTGGAGGCCCAGTTTGAAGCCTTCATCGATGAGGTGATCGAACGCACAAAACTGATGAAACATTATCATCAGCCCTGGTTTATGGATCATCCGAAAGTCAACCTTGTAGGGCACTCCATGGGAGGATTGGTCATTGCAGGATATATGGAGAAAAACGGGGGTCTTGGCAAAGTCGCGAAGGTGGTAACCATTGCGTCGCCGTTCAAAGGGTCGTTTGAAGCCATCGTTAAAATCGCCACAGGTACCGCAAATCTTGGCACCTCCCCCCCGAGCAGCCGGGAACGTGAAGCGGCAAGGATTACCCCCTCGCTGTATCACCTTCTTCCCACCTGCGAGGGGATCAAAGCGCCTTTATCCATCGGTAATGATGCGTTCGATCCGGCCATCTGGCAACAAAGCGTTCTGGAAACACTGCAGGAATACATCCGGCTGCATGGCGTGTCCGACCTGGATACGGCAACCCAGGCCAAAGAGTTGTTTGCAAGCCTGCTCCTGGCGGCTAAAATGCACCGCCAGCGGATAAGCACGCTCGACCTGGAAAACACCGGTCTGACACCCCAGGACTGGCTCTGCATTGCCGGGGTTGATTCCACCACCCGCACAGGGGTAACGGTCGACATAGATTCCTCCGGGGTTTATTTCGATTTTAACAGCGCCGACCGGTCAAACCAGTGGAATGACCAGGTGCCCGACGACCTGAAAATGCTCACCGGCGATGGCACGGTGCCGCTCAAGGCTGCCCTTCCCGATTTTCTAAGTCTGAAGAACATCGTCTGCCTGTCGCCCGATGATTTCGGATACTGGGAGTTGCAGGACAGGGCCACAGTGAAAATTGCAGGATTCCACGGGCTGATCGCAAACATGAATGTCATTCACCGGCTCATCGTACGTCATTTTACCGGCCGGCCGGATGCCTATAAAAACACCTGGGGGCGATCACTGCCGGGAATCAGCGCAGATCAATGGGACCCGCCGTTTCCGCTGTTCCGCAAAGAATAAATGCGTATCCTGGTGCGGTGTGATCTTGCAGGTCGTTCATCTTTCCCTGGAAATAACATTTTGGTTCCTGATATTATTCCTGAACCTTAACTGTTTTTCCCGTTCCTGTCAATCTGCCACCTTCTAAGTTATTGCATCATAAGAAACACACGGATAAATAATATCGCAGCCTGATACTTTCACTGGTGTCGGGAAACCGGCCTGTGTTAATAATTAAATCCCCGTTTTTAAGGCCAAAGGAACGTCACGGGACTGGCCAGGTAAAACTCATAAACGAAAGTTGAGGGGACTTCCGCGCATTTAAAGCCTGCCCCTACCCCGCCCTGTTATATTTTTCACAAAACGCTTGCCTTCCGGCCTTTAATACATTAACTTTGGGGCTTGTTCTCAAATCCCAGATCCCTTTGAAACCTGTCCGCTTTGCAGCAATTTTTCCAGTAATCAACCATCTGCATAAAAAACCTTAGCCATGAAATCAACCTATTTAAAAACATTAAACAGCCATTGGCCTTTTAGCATTACTGTTTGGGTTCTTTTATTCATTTCAATGTTTTCATCCTCGCCTGCATTCCCGCAGGTGAGCATCAACAATGATGGAAGTGCACCTGATGCTTCTGCCATGTTAGAGGTGAAATCGTCCAATCGGGGAATTTTATTTCCACGGATGAATTTTGCAAGCAGGCCGGCGACACCGGTTACCGGCCTGGCCATCTATCAGCTTGACAATAATCCCGGATTCTATTTTTACGATGGCAGTGCATGGCAGAAGATGAGCCTCGCAGCGTACGATTTCTGGAACCCTAATGGCAACGACATCTATTTCAGCGCCGGTCACGTCGGGATCGGGGTTACCGCTCCGGACTCTTATGGCCTTAATGTTCAGAACTACATATATGGCAAGAGTGCAATACGCGGCGCCGATCAGAGCGGATCCAACGTTTACGCCGAGGGACACCTGGGTGTTTTCAACCCTGTCCTTATAGGAGCGCCCTTTTCGGTCACCAATGTGGGCGTGATGGGAATTAAATACAACAATGGGTATACCGGGGCTGCTGTTTACGGCTGGAACAACGATGCAAATCTCGCGAATTACGGGGGCATTTTCTACAGCGACGGCGCAAATGTCACAAACGGGACCAATTATGCGGTTTATGCTGTTGCACGGAATGCCGATGCCAATTATGCCGGCTATTTCAAAGGACGGGTGTCGGTTGAGGGGAACAGCGGAAGCAATGCGGGCGATGACACCACCTCCACCCTGTTTTCGGTGCACGTCAACCATTCATACAGCGCCAATACTTATGCCATAACCGGAACATCAACCCCCAGGCCCGGGTACGGTTATGGTGTTTATGGAACAGGGGGCAGCCGCGGCGTGTCAGGAGTCGCGCCCGGGGAGGATTATAGCGGTACATCCACAGGCGTTTATGGCTATGCTTATGGCACTGCGGGAACCCGCATCGGGGTTTATGGCAACGCTGCCGGAGGAACCGCCAACTGGGGCAGTTATTTCATTGGATCAAATTACATGAGCGGCGATCTCAGGATAGGAACAACAACAGCCGCAGCGGGTTATAAGCTTTCAGTCAATGGAAGGATTGCCTGCACGGAAGTCCTGGTCCAGGCCATGTCAAACTGGCCCGATTATGTATTCAGGAAAAATTACAAACTGATGGACCTCGGCGACCTGGAACGAAACATCCGGGACAACGGACATTTACCTGGACTCCCTTCAGCACAGGAAGTCGAATCCGACGGGCTTCATCTTGGAGATATGCAGAAACAGATCGTTGAAAAGATTGAAGAACTGACCCTTTATACCATCGAACAGGGAAAGAGGATCGAAAAGCTGGATATGGAGATCAAGTCTCTGAGAGCAGAGAATGAATCCCTGAAGAAGATTGTAAAAAAGTGATCACCTTTATCTGATGTACCATGAAAAGCTTGTTTTCAAACATACTCATATTGGTGCTCGCAATGGCACTCCCCTTCAAAGGAACAGGCCAGGTGTCCGGCATCCATGTTCCTCTCGACGGTACGGAAAACTTCAGGCAGGTAAACGAAAAAACTGAAAATTACCTGAAAACCATACCCGATAACGAAAATAAGGAGCGATTTCAGAAGCACTTTGCCCGGTGGGCCTATTACCAGTCCCTTCACCTGGGCCCAGCCGGCGAATTTGTCAACATCTCGAAGAAAACCTATGATGCAATTGCAGCCCGTGGTGATGCCCCGCTGAATACTGCAAACGGGGCATGGTCTTTTACCGGGCCGTCAACCTGCTACATCGGAAATCCCAACATATCCGGTCTTGGAACCGGCCGGATCGACCGGATCGCGTTCCACCCGACCGATGCCGGCACGATCTATGTTGGAACACCCTCGGGCGGCCTCTGGAAAACGACAAACGGAGGAACATCCTGGACACCGCTCAGC
>CAIKNA010000172.1 GCA_903828645.1 uncultured Bacteroidales bacterium | reverse complement strand
TGAAACGCCTGACGCACATTGATCCATTATCTGTATTGTTGGTTGACGATGTTTTGCCACATAAAAACACATGATCGTTTTTATCGACGGCACATCCGGTCCCCCAATCCCCGGCGGTACCTCCGTAATATGTTCCCCATGTGCGTTCCCCGTTGGCAGTAAGTTTTCCCAGGAACGCATCCGTGGCACCACCCCTGAATACACTTTGATACGCACCGGGCGAGGCGATAACGGTATTTTGAGAGTTCACCCAGCCAGCGACAAAAACATAGCCGCTGTCATCTATGGATGCACATGTTATCTCCGTATGGAATGCACCGTAATAGGTCCCCCATAAGCGGTTGCCGGTTGAACTGAATTTGGTAAGAAAGCCGTTATCGGTCAGATTCAGGTTTTCCTGGAATACTCCCGGCGTCGAAATCCCTGTTGCATCCCCGGTAAACCCAAAAATATAGACGTTGCTTCCTGTATCCGCCACACAGCCATGTATCCAACTGAACGATCCATAGTAGGTTCCCCAAAGCCTTTGTCCATCGGGATTGAAAGTGGCGAGAAAAGAGGACACTCCGGAACCGGGCAGGTTTGGAATGAAAGACCCGGGCGTGGCTATATTATTTGGTGAAGCAGTATTCCCTGATAAGTAAACGAATCCAGATTTACTTGTTGAACAGGAGGCATCCTGGTCAGAATTGGTACCGCCATAGTATGTTCCCCAGGAACGTTGCCCGTCAGCCGTAAATTTTACAAGGAAATCGTCCCTCGATCCTCCGATATTTGGCTGATGCGCCCCGGGGGATGATATATAATCAGGAGCATTCGTATATCCGGCAAAATAAATATTTCTGTTTGTATCAACCGCACAGGAAGTTATTTCTTCAGTTTGAGGGAAGGTCTCATTTCCACCATAGTATGTGCCCCACAGCCGTTGACCGCCGGGAGTGAATTTTACCAGCATACCATCACTGAGAGCATGGAGAACATTCTGGTAGGCGCCTGGTGAGGCAATATTGTTTGATGACCCTGTACAGCCTCCAAAAATGATATTGTTATCACGATCAGCGATACAACTGGTTGCCCAGTCATTGTTACTACCGCCATAATAAGTTGCCCAAAGCCTCTGACCATCAGGAGAAAATTTAACAAGAAATGCATCCTCATTGCCTTGTAACGTTTGCAGGTAAGCCCCTGAAGTGGCAATGTTGAACCCCGAAGTAGTACCTCCTGCTACAATAATATTTCCAGCGCCATCAGGGGTACAGGGAGTGTAAAATGTCTCTGTTGTATAATCGCCTCCGTAATAGGTTCCCCATTTCCGCGTAGGAACGGGATCGATCAGCAGAACAGCTTCAGGCGGGATTATTTGGTCCAAGGAAAATCCAAAAACCTGGTCAGAAATTTTCCTGAATCTTCCTTTAACGGGAACCTGGCTATTGTTCAAACTGTAATAGCAAAGCGGGATCGTTTCTTCAACCAGACCAAGGCTGGTTTTCAATTGTATTCCATCCTTGTTGTGTTTTATTTTTTCAGGCCCTGCCACCTTCAACCTGATAGCATCAATGTCCCCGCCCGGCCGAACAATGAAATTATATTCAAAAAGCCTGTCATTCCCGGTAATAAACTGAAGATCGATACCTGGATAGACATTTTTATACGTAATAGTAC
>CAIKNA010000171.1 GCA_903828645.1 uncultured Bacteroidales bacterium | reverse complement strand
CAATTGGAATGTGGTACCCTTTTCAATTAATATATACAGTTATATTCTCTTTGTAATACAAATCACTACTTGTTCCATACTTTTTAATGAGCTGAATACCCATTTCATCCAATTCCTTATTCAATGTTTCATTGGTTGAGTTGTCAATATATTCAAACAATTCATTTAAACTTCTCATATCTACATTTTTTATTGTATTGTTTTATGGTGTTGTAAAGATAAATAAAATTGATAACCCAATTATTTTTTATTGTGTCAATGAACACTATATGCCCTATATATAGGTCATTGTGAAAAATGAACAATGAACAATGAAAAGGTTAAAAACTATATATTCATTTGGTATATGAAAAACTTAGGGGAGGTTTGGTGGAAACCTTTACTGAAAAAATCAAATTAGATATAAACTATCAGTCTTTTCAATCCCTATAAAATCTTTGTTAAAATGGGATATAATGACTATAAACTGAGGGAAAATGTCCCAAATCTGTCCCAAATGAAATGACAAACCCCTTTAAGTGTTTGATTTAAAGGGGTTTGCCATTTTAATAAGTTGACCCACCAGGATTCGAACCTGGGCTAAGTGAACCAAAATCACTAGTGCTGCCGTTACACCATGGGTCAAAAAAATATCGAATAATGAATGATGAAAATCGAATAATGAATGCAGGAATATTGAAATGAGAAATTCGATTTTCGAATTCGGGTGCAAAGGTAAAAAAAAATTATTACCACCCGCTGTTTGCGGGTAAATTTGTACTTTCGCAGCGTAATTCCAGAAAAATAAGTTTTTATGAAGAATTTCCAGAAACTGAACAACATTTTCGGTTGGGCTACTTTTATCATTGCATCCACGGTTTACCTGTTAACCATAGAACCTACGGCAAGTTGGTGGGATTGCGGGGAGTACATCGCCACAGCTTTTAAATTGCAGGTTGGGCACCCTCCGGGAGCACCCTTGTTCCAGATGATCGGACGGTTTTTCTCCCTTTTTGCCTTTGGAGATGTTTCGCATGTGGCCCGGATGGTGAATGTGATGTCGGGCCTTTCCAGCGGCTTCACCATTTTATTCCTTTTCTGGAGCATCGTATTGTTTGCAAAAAAAATTGTTGCCCCAAAAGGCGAGATGACCAATGGCCAGATGTACACTGTATTTGCTGCTGCTTTCATCGGAGCCATGACCTATACCTTTACCGACACATTCTGGTTTTCGGCAGTTGAAGGTGAAGTTTACGCAATGTCATCGGCATTCACCGCGATCTGTTTCTGGGCCATCCTGAAATGGGAGGATGTTGCCGAGGAAAAACACTCCTACCGATGGCTTGTCCTTATCGCTTTCCTGATGGGGCTTGCAATCGGTGTTCACCTCCTGAACCTGCTGGTAATTCCCTCGACCTGCATGGTATACTACTATAAAAAATACCCGAATCCAACCAAACTTGGCATGCTGATCACCTTTATCATCTCAATCCTGGTCCTTGCCTTTGTCATGTTCGTTATTATACCATGGACGGTTGAACTGTCCGGCAAATTTGAAATACTCTTTGTCAATGTTTTCGGGATGCCGTTCAATTCAGGAACGATGTTTTATTTTGCCCTGCTTACCGGGTTAATCGTGTGGGGACTCTATTTTACACGCAAACACGGAAAAACAGTGATGAATACAATCATCCTGTCGTTTGCATTTATTCTTATCGGATATTCTTCTTTTTTAATGCTGGTAATCCGTGCGAATGCCGATACCCCTATCAATGAAAATGCACCGCAGGATGCCGTAAGCCTGCTTTCATACCTCAACCGGGAGCAATATGGTGACTTCCCGATTGCTTACGGACAATATTACAATGCCCCTATCGTGGATTATGCCGACGGGAACCCTGTTTATCAAAAAGATGTGAAAGCAGGTAAATACATCGTCATCGATAACAGGAAGGGAACCGTACCGGTTTGGGACCCAAAGTTCACGACAATTTTCCCGCGCATGTGGAGCAACCAGCGCAAGGGGGCCGCGGAGTTCTACAAAAACTGGGGTGGAGAAGGGGTTCCGGTTGAAGTTACCGGACAAGATGGAAAACCGGGAACCTTGAACCGGCCGACTTTTACCGAAAACCTGAAATATTTTTTCACCTACCAGATAGGTCACATGTACATCCGCTACTTTATGTGGAATTTTGCCGGCCGGCAGAATGACGTGCAAGGCTTTGGTGGCAGCAAGGAGGATGGAAACTGGATATGCGGGATTCCTTTCATTGATAAGATGCGGCTGGGCAACGACCAGACCAATCTTCCCGACAGCAAGAAGAACCGTGCCGCCAACAAATATTATTTACTACCGCTGATCCTTGGGCTTATCGGATTTTTCTTCCATATGGGCAAGGATTATAAGGGAACCATGATCATCTCGCTGCTATTTATCATGACAGGACTGGCCATCCTGGTTTACCTCAACCAGCAGCCTTATGAGCCCCGTGAGCGGGACTATGCCTATGCAGCCTCGTTTTATGCTTTTGCCATCTGGATAGGTTTGGGAATCATTCCACTCATCAACTTCCTGAAAAAAAAGCTGGCAGAAAATATTTCCATTGCGATTGTGTTCGGGTTGTGCCTGCTGCTCGTCCCTGTAATCATGGCGAAGGAAAACTGGAATGACCACGATCGTTCGGGCAAATATGCCTGCCGTGACTTTGCAGCGAATTACCTGAATTCATGCTCCCCCCAGGGAATCCTGTTCACCAATGGCGACAACGATACTTTCCCTTTATGGTACGACCAGGAGGTAGAAGGCATCGGTACCGATATACGCGTGGTAAACCTCATGCTGGCCTCAGGCCCCTGGTATATCAATCAACTCTACAAAAAAGCATATAACTCCAATCCAATCCCGCTTACCCTTAACCAGGAACAATACAGGCAGGGAACAAACGACATCCTTCCGTTTTACGATATCGGGATCAAGGGATATGTTGAATTGAAAGACATGATCGACTTCATTAAGAGCGACAATCCCCAATCTTTTATAACCCTTCAGAATGGGGAAAAAATGAAGTTCTTCCCTTCAAAAAAGGTGAAAATCACCGTTGATTCTGCAGCCTGCGTAAAGTATGGAATCGTTCCCAAACATCTCCAGGGAAAAATGGTCGACTCAATTTGCTGGACCATCCGCACAAACCAGCTATACAAAAATGACCTGATGTTGCTTGACCTGCTGGCTTCGAACAAATGGGAACGCCCGATCTATTTTGCAGCACCTTCAAGTGTAAATCATTGTGTTGCCATCGACTCATTCTGCCTCGTACAGGGCTGGGTATATAAATTCATGCCGGTCAAAGCCGATAATGCCGATTACATCCAGGGGATGGGTGGCGTTGATGCACTTACTTCATACGATATTCTGAAAAACAAATGTGCCTGGGGAAATCTCAATGATCCGCATGTATATGTTGATCCTGAAAGTCTGAACAACGCAGTAAGGCCAAAGACAAACTTCATGCGCGTTGCACAATCACTGGTGTCGCAGGGAAAGAAAAAGGAAGCCATTGAAATGCTCGACATCTACATCAAGTATTTCCCTGATTCAAAGGTTCCATACGACATGTATATGCTCCCTTATGCGGAGATTTATTATAAAGCCGGCGCACCTGAGAAAGCGAATAAGCTTGTTGAACGCGTTGCAGAGATATGCAGCCAGAACCTTGATTATTACTATTCGTTTGCCCCGGCCAATTCCCAATATTTTGAGCAGGATGTCCAGACCTCCCTTGGAATCATTAAAAGGATGTCGATGATCGCTTCGGAGAACCATCAGCCCAAACTTGCAGCGAAGATTGATACATTGTTCAATATGAAGATCAAGTCATTCAAATGACAAATGACAAGTGAGCGATCATTGACCGGCATTCGTCACTTGTCACTTGTCAATTGTCACTTGTCACTTGTCATTCGTCACTTGTCACTTGTCATTTGTCACTTGTCATTTGTCACTTGTAAATTGGCTTGTCACTCGTAAATACAGATAGGTAAAAGCCCAACCATATATGTTAGTATCCTCCATTATCTGGAATCCAAGTCCTGAAATATTCGAATTCGGAGGTTTTGCGGTCCGTTGGTATGGACTGTTCTTCGCACTCTCTTTTTTCTTTGGTTACCTGATCATGCAGAAATTCTTTGCCAAAGAGGATGTACCCATTAAACTGCTGGATGAACTGACTACCTATATGATTATCGGTACCATCGTGGGGGCGCGTTTGGGTCATGTGTTTTTTTATGAACCTGCATGGTACCTTGCCCACCCTGTGAAGATTTTCAAGGTTTGGGAGGGTGGCCTGGCCAGCCATGGGGCGGGCATCGGGATCATCCTTTCCATCCTCATTTTCTCTTTTGTGCGGAAGAAGCCTTTTCTTTGGGTGATGGACCGGATTGTCATTGTGGTTGCTTTGGCTGGTTTTATGATCCGTATGGGGAACCTGATGAATTCAGAAATATACGGACTGCCCACATCGCTCCCATGGGGTTTTCAGTTTCTCAGGTCAACAACTCCTTCCGAGGGTTTGATGCCGCGGCATCCCACGCAGATCTATGAAGGTTTAACCTACCTTGCAATCTTTTTTCTCTTGTGGTGGTATTACTACAAAAAGGATGGTAAACCAGCCCCGGGATTCCTGTTCGGCCTTTTTATGATCCTGGTTTTCGGCATGCGCTTTCTGATAGAATTCATTAAGGAACCCCAGGTTGGTTTTGAACACGGGCTTTACCTGAATATGGGGCAGATGTTATCAATCCCTTTTGTCGTTGCGGGGATGATCTTTGTGTTCCTCTCTTCTAAGAAGGTTTAGTCATGCCCGTCAATTCCCTGATCCGGGCTTCCAACTCTTTGTAGTTGTTCTGAATCACCATTCCCGGAAAATTTTTAGACATTTCAATGGCATAAATCAGGTCAAATTCATCTTGCCCCATTGAAAAAAAAATTTTCTTCTCCATCAGGTAACGGGAGAGATATTCCTGTTCTGTCTGGCCGGGAGTGGGAATGAAAATTGCTCTTTTACCAAGGGTCACTACATCCATGATGCTTGAGAACCCCGACCGGCAAATCACCAGGGCCGACCTGGTGATCAATTCCTGCAATTTCGTGGAATCAAGGTGGGAAAAAACATGAATACGGTTGTCCAGAACATAGGCTTCATCTGATTCCGGCCTGCCACAAACCATGACAACCTGCATGTTGATGCTCACAAGTTGTTTAAGGATTTTTTCTTCAAGGATGGTTCGTTGTGGTTCCGGACCAGAGAGCATGACCAATAAATCAAAATCGGGCTGGGAAAAACCGGGATGAGGAGGGGTGGGTTTTGAAAACCGTGAAAGGATGCCAATATAACATGCGTTCACCGGTACTTTCCCGGGGTGCGACAAGGATCCTGCAAGCCCCCGGTGTGGCTCAAAGTCTGGAATCCAGCATGCCTTATATTTATTTATAAACCAGTAGTTTATTGAGTTTATTATTCCCTTCATGAAGTTAAGTTTCGCCGGAACCTGGATATCGAGCTGGTGCGTCATGAACACCGAGGGAATTTCAGAATGCCAGCATCCAAATCTGTTATCTGATATGATGAGTGTTGCTCCTGATTGTACCGCAATCTTTTTTAAGAGGAGGTGCTCTCTCCATATGCCATGAATCAAACGAGGTAAAAGTGTTAGCATTTTTAGTGCAACCTGGTTGTTCCTCGGGTAATTGATGGTGACTCCGGGAAATTCAACAACCGGGATGCCGGGATATTCCTTGCTGATAAATTCAAGTGGCCTGCCACTGACAGCAACAACTACCTCAAAACCAAGTTCTTTTAGTTTTGCAATAACCGGAACGCAACGGGTTGCATGGCCAATTCCCCAATCCAAAGGACAAATGAGCGCCTTTCCTTTTAAATCCATGATGATATGCTCTTATTTAGATCAAATTTATGTTGAAATTTCATCCGAGAGACAGAAAAGTTATTCACACAATGTTGCCATTTATGAACGAAGCCGATAAAGCATATAATTTATATCATTCAGCCTGCACTGAATGGAGAAGCAATTCCCTGTCTCCTTCAGGAGAAGGGCAGGGGATGAGGTGATGTCATGGGCGGATGCGGATCGAAACATGCAGAACGATGTCAGGAAATAAATTGATTTACCAGATCGGGTTAACACTCATCCCCGGGGTGGGGGATATCCTTGGACGAAAACTTGTCACAATGTGCGGAAGTGCAGAGGCGGTTTTCAGGGAACCGAGGAGTCATCTGAAAGCAATGCCCAGGATAGGCAATTTGCTTGCCCAGGCTGTCGGTAACAGAGAGATTTTGATAAGAGCTGAGAAAGAGGTCTCCTTTATTGAGCGTTACCGCATCACCCCGCTTTTTTTTCAGGATACTACCTATCCGCATCGGCTTAAACACTGCCTTGACAGTCCTGTTTTGCTGTTTTACAAGGGAACGGCTGATTTAAATTCAAACAGAGTGATCGGAATTGTTGGCACCAGAAAAGCTACTGAATATGGGAAAAGCGTCACCCGTGAACTTATAGCCGGTCTTCAGCAACAGCAGGTTCTTGTTGTCAGTGGTCTTGCCTACGGCATCGATGGTTGTGCACACCGGTTTTCACTTGATTCCGGACTGAACACCATTGGTGTGCTAGGACATGGTCTCGATACGGTATATCCATGGCTGCACAGGCCATTGGCAGAGAAAATGCTGACACAGGGAGGATTGGTTACTGAATTTTTAAGCAAGACAAAGCCCGACAGGTCCAATTTCCCGAAACGAAACAGGATCATTGCCGGATTGTGCGATGCCCTTGTAGTCGTAGAGGCTGGCTGCAAAGGTGGGGCCCTTATTACTGCCGATATTGCCAATTCATACAACCGGGATGTTTTTGCTGTTCCGGGCAGGGTTACAGATCCTTTGTCAGACGGCACAAATTACCTTATCAGGACGAACCGGGCCGCCCTGATCCAAAAAGCTGATGACATTGAATACCTCATGGGTTGGAAAGAGACGAAAGGGCCTGTGAAGGCTGCGCAGCGCAAAATTTTCATTGAAATGACCGCTGAGGAGGAAAAAATTGTATCCATTCTGCAGGAAAACGGACAATTGGGTATCGATGAAATATGCATCCTGGCAGAAAATCCGATGAGCAAGGTCTCGGCTTCATTGCTCAACCTTGAATTTGAAGGAATTGTCAAATGTCTCCCGGGAAAAGTCTACTCACTGCTTTGATATCCGGGGATCGGAATTGCAATTAATTGCATACTTTTACAACCGAAAAAAAATGGTCGTTCATAAAATGTACTTTTTATCTTTTTCAGGAATAATTCAGCATAACCTCTAAATCTGACTGGTGGAAGGGATCGTTGTTAAATCGACAGGAAGTTGGATCATCGTCAGGATGCAGGATGGATCGAGGCTCGAGTGTAAATTAAAGGGTCAGTTCCGTTTGCAGAACATCAAGCATACCAACCCTGTGGCGATTGGCGATAAGGTGAATGTCGAACATTTACCGGGCGATAGTCACGGCATGATTACCCAGATCAGCACCCGGGAAAATTACATCATCCGGAAAGCTACGAAATTGTCAAAGGTTTCGCACATCATAGCGGCAAACCTCGATCATGCCTACCTGGTTGCAACCCTTGCGCAGCCTCGGACCTCAAACGGCTTCATCGACCGTTTTCTTGTTACCGCAGCAGCATATTACATTCCTGCCAGCATTATTTTTAATAAAATTGATCTGTACGGGCAGGAACAGGTGGAGGCACTTGATGAGTTGGGCAATATTTACGAAAATGCAGGATATCGCTGTTACCGGACCTCAGCAATCCGCGGGGATGGAACAGGGCTGATCAGGGAGTTGCTTAAAGGAAAAGTGAGCCTCTTTTCCGGTCATTCCGGGGCTGGAAAATCTGCCTTGATCAAAGCAATCGATCCTTCGCTGAACCCACGGATCGGGATGCTTTCAGCCATGCATCAGAAGGGGATGCATACAACCACCTTTGCTGAAATGTATGAACTTGCCGATTCAGGTTTCATTGTGGATACGCCCGGTATTAAGGAGTTTGGCCTGATTGATTTTGAAAAAACTGAAATTCACAGGTGCTTTCCGGAGATGGAGAGTCTCCTCCCCTTTTGTCAATACAAAAATTGCTCGCACACGCACGAACCAGGATGTGCGGTGAAGGAAGGAGTTGAATCTGGTTCTGTGAGTGTTTTACGATATAATTCCTATCTTAGCATCCTCAATGATAGCTAAACAATTAATCACCAGTAATGTAATCCCTCTGAAAACAACTGATACAGGTGCATTTGCCTTGGTTCAGATGGAAGAGGCCCGTCTGTCGCATCTACCCATTGTTGACGGAATAGATTTTATTGGTTTGATTTCCGATAAAGAAATCCTGGCAACCGATGACCCGGGGTACGAAATAGGCCGGTTAAAAATAACTCTGTCCAGGGTGTTTGTTGGTGAGGACGAGCATATTTATGATGTTCTTAAAGTGTTCTCAGCGCATAACCTTACCCTGTTGCCGGTTGTTACAGACAATAACTTTTACCTGGGTTCGATTATTCTCCCAACAGTTGTTCACACGCTTGTTGAGATGGCCGGTATAAACAATCCGGGAGGTATTATCGTTCTTGAAATCAACGTTAAGGACTACAACCTGACGGAAATTGTTCAAATAGTCGAATCGAATGATGCCAAAATTCTCAACTGTTTTGTTACTTATTACCCGGATACGACTAAAATGGAGGTCACCATCAAAGTAAACCGGATCGAAATAGGTCCTTTACTGCAGGCCTTCTCCCGGTTGAGTTTCAACGTAACAGGGTCATGGCCGAAGGAAGATTCCTTCCACGAAGGCCTGCAGGACCGTTTCGATGCCCTGATGAATTATCTGAACATCTGATCAATGTACCATTGTTATTTCTGAAGGTTCGTCCCAATGAAAAATTGACGTACCTTTGCACCCTCGTTTGAAAAAAATTCCAAAACACCATGAAGATTGCCCTGTTTGGAAAAACTGTAGCCGATACAGCCCTCCCTTTTATCCAGGAGTTGGTTGATGCCTTGTACCATCTGAATGGGGTCACTTTAATTTATCAACCTTTTTTTCAAAGCCTCAGTGAAAAAATCATCTTTCAAAGGGAGCCTGTTTTATTTACAAAACAGGCTGAGATTGAGAACAGGGCGGATTTCCTGTTTTCAATAGGCGGAGATGGAACCATTCTGGATGCGGTAGGTATTGTTGGTAATTCGGGAATTCCGATAACGGGAATAAACCTGGGAAGGCTGGGGTTCCTGTCAAGTATATCAAAGGAACGGATCAACCCGGCAATTCATGCGATTCAAAACGGTAATTACCTGATTGAAAAGAGAACATTGTTAAGACTGGAGGCACCGGAGAACTTGTTTGGCCCGATCAACTACGCGCTCAACGACCTCACCGTGTCCAAGCCGAATGTTATGTCGATGCTTACGATCAAGACATGGATAAATGGTGAATTTCTAAATGCCTATTGGGCGGACGGGCTGATTGTTGCTACACCTACCGGTTCAACTGCATATTCGCTTAGTTGTACGGGACCGATCATTGCCCCGGATTCTGAAAATTTTTTAATTACACCGATTGCAAGCCATAACCTTACCGTCAGGCCTATTATTATCAGGGACGATTGTGAAATCAGGATATGTGTGGAGGGAAAGAATTCTGAATTTCTTGTCAGCATGGATTCACGCATCGAAAAAGTCGATCATTCGGTTGAGCTGGTTATCCGGAAAGCCCCTTTTAAGATTAATTTGCTGCGATTGACAGATAAAAATTTTTTCCAAACCATCCGGGAAAAGTTAAACTGGGGGCTGGATAACCGGAATTAGCAAAATATTAACATCCATTCAGCCAATTCATCAAATATTATTGTGATCAGAACGTTAGTTTAAATTGTTGAAAGAAACGATCAAAATAGCATTTTCAAACTGCATGTATAAGAGAGGCAGGACATCGGTTTTACTGGTAGTCCTTTTTCTTTTGCAAGGTTATTTGGCTCAATCGCAGGATCTGGAGGTCGGGATTGCAGCTGGCGGAAGTTATTACCTGGGCGATCTTAACCCAGGAAAGCATTTTTTAAATACACAACTCTCGTATGGAGTATTGGCCCGCTGCAACCTTGACACTCGCTGGGCGGCAAAAATCAGTATTTTGCGGGGGAAAATAAAGGGTGACGCTTCAGCCTCCACTTTTCTGCCCGACCGCGGATTGTCTTTCACCAGTAATTTGACGGATATTTCAGGTGTCATGGAATTTAATTTCCTGCCATATTTTACCGGCAGCCGGATGAACGTTATATCGCCGTATATTTACGGCGGCATTTCCGTGTTCTTTTTTGACCCTGTAAGCAATGGTGTTTCGTTGCGATCACTGGGCACAGAAGGACAGAATCTCGGATACCTGGGGCGTAAACCTTATGGTTCTGCAAGTGTGTCAATTCCTTTTGGTCTGGGTGTCAAGTTGAGCTTGGCAAAACGCGTAGGTTTGCAGGTATATTGGGAAATGCATAAGACGTTTAATGACTACCTGGATGATGTGAGTACGACATATTATCTGGTTGGTCGTTCCATTGCGAAGGACGATCAGGCTGGTGTCGCCTCTGATCCAACACTCAGTCATGAACCCGGGATGCAACGTGGAAATGCTTCAAACAAAGACTGGTTTGCTTTTTTTGGTGTCTCAGTCACATATAAATTTAATCTGTTATCATCAAAAAAATGCCGGGATTTGAACCATTGATTTTCCGATTTTCGTTATGATAGAAATCAAAAATCAAATTGACAGGAATAAGTTGCCAGTTCACGTGGCTGTGATCATGGACGGGAATGGCCGTTGGGCCAAGCAACGAGGTTTCATCCGGACGCTTGGACATGAAAAAGGCGTTGATGCGGTTCGCAACACGGTGGAAGCTGCAGCCGAACTGGGAATTCGGTACATGACGATGTATGCCTTTTCCACAGAAAACTGGAACCGGCCCAAATACGAGATTGATGCGCTGATGCGTATCCTGGTCAACTCCCTGCATAAGGAGATGAAAACGCTGATGAACAACAACGTTAAGCTTCAGGCTATCGGCGATTTGAAAAGTCTGCCTTCCAAAAGCTACCGGGAATTGATGAAATCAATTGGTGAAACTGAAAAAAATACAGGGTTGACCTTAATTCTTGCCCTGAGTTACAGCGCCCGTTGGGAAATTGTAGAAGCAGCCAGGTCGATTGCCAGGAAAGTGGAAGCAAAAGAATTGTCGCCTGATCAGATTACCCTGTCGACATTTACTTCATTTCTTGCTACGGCAACCATTCCTGATCCTGAACTGCTGATCCGGACCAGCGGTGAGTATCGCATCAGCAATTTCCTGCTTTGGCAGGTGGCATATGCCGAATTTTATTTCACCAATACACTATGGCCAGATTTTGGTAAAGACGATTTTTACACCGCCATTCTTGATTTTCAGGGAAGGGAGCGAAGATTTGGGCTTACGAGTGAACAGATCAATGAATTTGAAGGAAAACTACGTAAATAAACCTGAATGAGACTTCGTAACCTGTTGATATTATTGTTTTTACTGCTTGTCACACTACCCCTTGCCGCCCAGATCAGTCTCGGTGAAGGTCAGGTTACAGATTACAGCAGTCCGAAAGATTATTTTATCGGAGGCATCACTGTAAGCGGCGTGAAATACCTCGACGGAAATGTATTGATCATGCTTTCGGGTTTGACAGTCGGGGATAAGGTTAAGGTTCCCGGGGATAAAATTTCACAGTCGGTCAGGAAACTATGGGAACAGGGCCTTTTTGAGGATGTGAAGATTTCTGTTTCAAAAGTTGTGGATAACCAGATATTTCTCAACTTTTACCTCAAAGAGCGGCCACGGCTTTCCAAATTTCAGTTCAATGGAATAAAAAAGTCTGATGCTGACGACATAAGGCAGAAGATTCGCCTGGTAAAAGGCGATTATGTGACCGATAATCTTATCATCAAAACAAAAAACATCATCCGTAAATTTTACCACGACAAGGGCTTTTTAAATGCGGATGTCGACATAGTCATTAAAAAAGACAGTGCCACAGCCAATGAGGTAACAATGTACCTCAACATCGACAAGAATGCGAAGGTGAAAGTTTTTTCCATTGTTATCCATGGAAACCAGAGCATCGGTGCGGATTTGATCAAGGCATCCTTTAAAAAAACGAAAGAGAAAAGCGTTTTCAACCCCATGAACGACATGGATAAGGTTGTTTATAATTCTGCAAAGGATGTTGCAAACCTCGATTTTGTTGAAATTGGCAACGAATTGGGGAACCAGGCATCCAGCAATATCCGGTTAAGGATTTTTAAATCCTCGAAATTCATCGAAGAAGATTACCAGTCTGATAAATTGTTGCTCATAAGTAAATATAATTCACTTGGTTATCGCGATGCCCGCATTCTAAGGGATTCCATTTCAAAAAATGAGGACAACACAATTAACATTGATATTTGGGTGGAAGAAGGGGCAAAATATTATATCCGGTCGATTACCTGGATTGGAAATACAAAATATCCATCGAGAGTTCTCGACCGGATATTGAAAATCGGCCCCGGGGATGTTTATGACCAGACTGCTCTGGAAGAAGCGCTTACATACAATCCGAATAGTACTGATGTCAGGTCTCTTTACATGGACGATGGATATCTTTTCTTTGATGTGACCCCCGTTGAAACAAAAGTGCAGAACGATTCGGTTGATATTGAAATCCGCATGAGAGAAGGGAAACAGGCAACCGTAAACAAAGTCACGATCAAGGGAAATACCAAAACGAATGATCACGTGGCCTTGAGGGAAGTGCAGACCCGTCCGGGTCAGCTATTCAGCCGCGACAGGCTCATCCGGTCTCAGCGCCAACTGGCCCAGCTGAAATATTTCGATGCTGAGAAACTCACACCCAGTGTCAACCCAAATCCTGAAGACGGTACTGTTGATATCGGATATGATGTTACTGAGACGTCGGCCGACCAGATCGAACTTTCGGGTGGCTGGGGATACGGGCGCATCGTGGGAACGCTGGGGCTATCCTTCAACAACTTTTCGCTGAAAAATGTCACAAACCTGAAATCCTGGAGACCGATCCCCGCAGGGGACGGTCAAAAACTTAGTTTGAGATTTCAAACCTACGGGGTAGGTTATTACAGTTACAGCTTTTCCTTCACCGAACCCTGGCTGGGAGGCCGCAAGCCTTTGGCACTCAGCCTTTCCTATTATCATTCCAAATACACCAATGGACTGGCAGCCAATAATGCTGCTTATGCATCCTTTAAAATCGATGGAATTTCAGTCGGGCTGGGAACACAGTTGCGTTGGCCGGATGATTATTTTTCACTGTATCAAAGTTTAAACTACAACCGGTATAACACCTATAACTACGCGTCGATTTTTACATTTGGCGGAGGCAACGGTGTTTACAATGCATTGAGTTACGGCATCGCCCTGTCACGCAATTCGGTTGATGCTCCGATTTTTCCAAAGAATGGATCGGAAATTACCATCGGACTCGATGTGACACCGCCTTACTCTTTTTTCCGTGGCAATGTTGACTACAAAACAATGACTCCGGCCGAACGATACAAGTGGGTCGAGTACTACAAAATCAAATTCAAGGCAGCCTGGTACATCAACATGATTGAAAAACTTGTGATGACGCCGCGCGTGAGGTTTGGCTTCCTTGGAGCATATAACCAGGACCTCGGGGTGACACCCTTTGAACGGTTCTACCTGGGCGGAGATGGATTATCGGGAACCAATAACATGGACGGCCGGGAACTTATAGGGATGCGCGGTTATGCAAACAACTCACTTACTCCCGGATATCCCACCACCATCGGTGGCACGGTTTATACCCGTTATACCCTTGAATTGCGCTACCCGATTTCACTTAATCCGAGTGCCACCATTTACGGACTTGGATTTGTGGAAGCTGGAAATGACTGGTTGCAATGGAGCAGTTTCAATCCATTCAACGTTTATCGTTCGGCGGGATTTGGTGTGAGGGTCTTTTTGCCCATGTTCGGTCTTTTAGGTCTTGACTGGGGGTATGGTCTTGATGCGGTTCCGGGGGTTCCGGGAGCCAATGGTGGCCAGTTCCATTTCTCGATTAACTCTTCCATTGATTAGGGAAAATGGTTACCGGGCAAACAGGCAGACAAGTAACAGGTGAAATGATTAATTTTGTAGTCCTGTGAGGCTGCAATTTTTTTAATTATAGCAAGTTTAAATCAAAACCTATGAAAAAGATAATGTTAACATTTACGGTTATCATTTTTACCGTAATGATGGTCCAGGCTCAGAAATTTGCCTATGTTGATACACAATATATTCTGGACAATATTCCTGAATTTGCAGAAGCACAATCGCAGCTTGATGAAATTTCAGTTCAATGGCAAAAGGACATTGAAGCAAAATTTGCCGAGGTGGACAAAATGTATAAAGACTATCAGACCCAGGCAGTCCTGCTTCCTGATGACATGAAGAAGAAAAAGGAACAGGAAATTGTAGATAAGGAAAAAGAGGTGAAAAACCTGCAGCGAAACCGTTTTGGCAAAGATGGCGATTTGTTTAAAAAGCGCCAGGAACTGGTAAAGCCGATCCAGGAGAAAATTTATAACGCGATCCAGGAATTGGCGAACAGCAACAACTACGCTGTTGTGTTCGACAAGGGAGGCAGCCTGACCATGATGTACGCCAATCCCAAATATGATATCAGCGATGAAGTGCTGGATAATCTGGGTGCGAATCTTAATAACAGGAAAGGGAAGGGTAAATCGGGAACGACTCCTTCGGGAACAAAACCCGGAAGTTCAAACAATCCTGCTTCGGGCGGTTCAAACAATCCTCCTGCAGGCGGTACAAATAATCCTCCTTCGGGCGGTACAAATAATCCTCCTGCAGGTGGTACCGACACCCCCGCTCCAAAAAAATAAAAAAAATGTTTACTTTTGCATCACCAAATCGTAGTATAAACCATTTAATTATTGAAAATGAAAAAATTAGCTAAATTCTTTGTTGCCGTTGCTTTCATCATTGGTTGTTCTTTCGCATCCCAAGCACAAAATCCTGTCAAAATTGGATATATCGATTTCAACACCCTTTTGGCCGCGATGCCAGGAATTGATTCGGTTAAGATCAAACTTCAGACCTATCAGAAAACACTCACCGATCAAATGGATGCCATGAAAGCCGAATTTGAAAGCAAGTATTCTGATTATCAATCGCAGGCAGCAAGCATGTCTGATCTGATAAAACAGACCAAAGAGAAGGAGTTATCCGATCTCCAGGGACGTATTGATGCATTTCAGCAGAAAGCCAGCCAGGATCTTCAGGCCAAACAGCAGGAATTAGTCGCCCCTTTTATAGAGAAAGCCAAGACGGCTATTAAAGAGGTTGCGAAGGAAAACAAATTCACCTATGTTATCAATTCAATTGAAGATGTCGTTATTTATAAGGATGACACGAATGACGTAATGGCCCTTGTAAAGAAAAAGCTAAACATCCAGTAGTGGTTGTAAAATAAATAGAGAAGCCGGTATTCTATCAAAGAAATACCGGCTTTTTTATTGTTTCAGTTTGATAAGTAAGAGGCAGACCTGGTCAATTTCACTGATCTCACCAGCTTCCTCCGGCACCACCGCCTCCGAAGCTTCCCCCGCCAAAACCGCCAAAACCTCCTCCGCCGCCGCTGCCAAATCCACCGCCACCGGAACTGAAATCATTCCACGAGCCGCTGTGGCCGCGACCCATCGATCCCAGCAACCAGAATGCAGTCCAAAACGGGAGACTCTTGCCAACTGACATGCCACGTGCACGGCTGCCACGTATCATGGTAAAAACAACTATTATGATGATCAGAGGAACCAGGAGTCCGTAAGGACTGGATTTTTGTTTCGTCCTTTTAGTGTATTGTTCTGCAGTATACTCTCCTTTGGCCAACGAAATCATGGTGGATGTAGCCGATTCAATGCCCGCATAGTAATTTCCCTGCTGGAAAGCAGGGATCATCTCATTTTCAACTATCCGTTTGGCCAGGGCATCCGGGATGGCACCCTCAAGTCCGTATCCTGTCTGGATGCAGGCCTCACCTTTCTCGTTTGGATACTTTGGTTTCACAAGGACCACCGCACCGTTGTTCTTTCCTTTTTGCCCGACGCCCCATTTTTCCCCGATCAACCGGGCAAATTCATTTTTATCGTAACCATTCAGTGATTTTACAAGAACAACGACAATTTGAGTGGAGGTGGAGTCATTGAACAGGACAAGTTTATGTTCCAGGTTTTGAAGTTCATCTCCTTTCAGCACCCCTGCAAAATCATTCACCAGCCTTGGCGGATCTGGTCTGGCAGGAATTTCCTGGCTCATGGAAGTCCCAGAAAATGCGAACATCAAAGTCAGAAAAACTAAAATATTTCTATAATAATTCATCGAAAAAAAACTTAAAATTGAATTTCCACTTCCCAATTCTTTCCAAAACCGGCTTAATTACTTAACACTTAACACTTAAAACTGACTTAATCTTTCCCAAAAGATATCTCATCCGGCAATTCATTCACATCATCCCTCTGATGAGGAAAATGTTTTTTCAGATGAAGCCCTGTCGCTGTGATGGCTTCAATTAGGCCTTCCGTAAACCGGTTTTCCCTGAACTGGTTCAACATGTTTGATTTGATATCGTTCCAGTAATTCTCGGGGACCACTTTGTTAATTCCACTGTCGCCGATGATTGCAAAGCGCCGGTTTTTCACCGCCAGGTATATCAGCACGCCGTTGCGAAGTTTGGTATTGTTCATGCCAAGTTGCCTGAAGACAAACGCTGCCCGGTCCATTACCTCCCCGGAGAAGGTATTCTCAATGTGAACACGAATCTCCCCGGAAGTATCCAGTTCAGCATTCATGATTGCCTGTTTTATGTCCTCTTTCTCCAGTCTGGAAAAAAAGTCTGTTGCTGCCGTGCCCATTGTCTTTGATATAGGTTGTTAAAATTGAACCTGAGGGGCTTTATCAGCTCCTGCCTGGGACTGGAAATAGGCTTTCTTCTGGAATCCTAGCATGCCGGCAAACATGCTGTTTGGAAATCGCCTTAAATAGGTGTTGTAGCTTTGAGCAGACTCATTGAATTTCATGCGTTCAACCGTGATGCGGTTTTCCGTTCCTTCCAGTTGTGCCTGCAACTCCGAAAAGTTCTGCGTCGCTTTGAGCTCGGGATATTTTTCAACGACGACCATCAACCTTCCGAGTGCGGAGCTGACTCCATTCTGAGCTTCCTGAAATTTCTGTAATGATCCTTCATCCAGATTTTTAGGACTTATCTGAACACTGGTTGCCTTGGCCCGTGCTTCAATGACAGCGGTAAGCGTTTGCTGTTCGAATTTGGCGACTCCCTTGACAGTATTGACCAGGTTCGGAATCAGATCAAGCCTGCGTTGATAAACATTTTCAACATTTGCCCATGCCTGGTTAACTCCCTCTTCTTTCGTGACCAGGTTATTATTGATGCCCGTAGCCCAGGAAATCAACAGAAGAATTACACCTACGATGACTATTAAAATAATCCAACCCTTACTTAATTTCATATCTAATGGATTTAAGGTTAATTTTTGTAAAATACTTAATTCAAACTAAAAGACCAAGGTTGTCACAGCAAAATTCAAATAAGTGAAAAGTTTGCGAAATATATTAGACGCATTCTCCTGATTTGGTTACGAAATCGTAAATCGTAAATCGTAAATCGTAAATCGTAAATCGTAAATCATTCACCTATGCCATCTGCTCGGTACTCCTCCTTATAAACTCTGCCAGGTCCTTGCCTTTCAGCATATTCTGGGCAAGCAGTGCCAGGTCGAACAACTGCTTTATGGTGCCAGCCTGTTTGTCGCTGTCGGGCTCCAAAAGAAGTCGGCCAACGAGGGGATTATTTGAATTGACAACAAGGTTGTAGTTTTCCGGCATTTCTCCCATAAACCCATAGCCACCGCCGCCCCCAAGGGCCGACATGTCTTTCATCCGGCGCATAAATTCATTCTGCGTAATTAGCAGGGGTGAATCCTTTTCGCTTAAACTTTCAAAAGCAATGGTGAATTTTTTGCCATCGATCTGTTTTTCAAACAGCTCTTTAAGGAGTTTCTGCTGGTCATCGTTGAGTTTGGAGGGAAGAACGTCCTCTTTTTTAATCAGTTTATCCACGGTATCGGCATCCACACGGGTGAACCGGGTTTTCTCCAGTTTTTGTTCCAAAGTGTTGATGAAATGGGCTTCAAGAACGCCATCCATCATCAGCACGTCATATCCCCTGGCTTTGACCGACTCTATGAAACTGTACTGTTCGTGCTGGTTGGTTGCGTAAAGGTATATCAGCTGTCCGTCCTTATCTTTCTGGGCTGGAGAAACCAGGGCTTCATATTCCTCAAAAGTAAAATATTTGCCATCGACATTTTTCAGGAGGCAAAACTTTTTAGCACGGTCATAAAACTCGGGTTGCGCGATGATGCCGTACTCGATAAAAACCTTGATGTCATCCCATTTGGCTTCAAAATCGGCACGCGAATCTTTAAACAGTGATTCGAGTTTATCGGCGACTTTCTTTGTAATATGGTTCGATATTTTTTTTACGTTTGGATCGCTCTGCAGATAACTGCGCGAAACATTGAGCGGTATATCGGGCGAATCAATCACCCCATGGAGCAATGTCAGAAAATCCGGCACGATCCCTTCCACTGAATCAGTCACGAAAACCTGGTTGCAATACAACTGAATTTTATCCTTTTGAACCTCCAGATTCTTTTTTACTCTCGGGAAATAGAGGATTCCAGTGAGGTTGAACGGATAATCGACATTGAGATGAATCCAGAAAAGGGGTTCCTCAAAGGTATATGGATAAAGTTCCCTGTAAAATTTTTTATAATCATCGTCTGTTAGGTCAACAGGTTTCTTTTTCCAGATCGGGTCGGTGTTGTTGATGATGCGTGGTTTTTCAACTTCAACCTGCTTATCATTACCATCTTTGTCCTTTTCCCCTTCAACCTTCTCCCAGGTTTTCTCGGTTCCGAACTGAATCGGCACCGGAAGGAACTTGCAATATTTTTTCAGGATCCCGAGCAGGGTGTGTTCTTCAAGATAATCTTTTGAATCATCCGCAATGTGAAGAATTACCTCTGTACCGCGATCGTTTTTTTCACAATCATCCATGGTGTAATCAGGACTGCCATCACATTCCCAGTGCACCCCGCCTGTTTCACCTTTTTTCTGGTAGGTCTTTGTAAGAATTTCCACCTTTTTGGAGACCATGAAACTGGAGTAAAAACCCAGTCCGAAATGACCGATAATGGCATTCATTTCTGATTCGGACTTTGTTTTGAATTTTTTAATAAACTCCTCGGCACTCGAAAAAGCGATCTGGTTGATGTATTTATCCACCTCTGCCGAGGTCATCCCGATTCCTTTATCCTTGATGGAAATCGTTTTTTTCTTTTTATTCAGTGTAACTTCAATCGTGAGATCACTGATGTCTCCACTGTATTTTCCAAGCGCAGCCAGTGTTTTAAGCTTTTGCGTTGCATCTACCGCATTGGAAATCAATTCACGAAGAAATATTTCATGTTCCGAATATAGAAATTTTTTGATAATCGGAAAGATGTTCTCGGTTTGAACATTAATTTTACCTTGTTGCATCATGATTGTAGTTTTTGATTGTTGCCAAGGTGATGTCAAACCTGATGCCACGACAGGGTGGCTGACAAAATGACAATGGCAGGTGGCATATCTTTTTTTTTCATTTTGACAATCTGATAGGGAAAATTCCTAATTTTACAAGGTATTTCGTCCTGAAACACAAACTAAAAACATCGCTATATGAACACAATTGATTGGAAAAACCTGCCGTTCGGTTATTTTAAAACGGATTACAATGTCCGCTGTTATTATAAAGATGGGAAATGGGGAGAGTTGGAAGTGACCGACTCCGAAACCATTACCATGCACATGGCTGCTACCTGTCTGCATTACGGGCAGGAGGCTTTTGAAGGGATGAAAGCCTTCACAGGCAAGGATGGAAAGATCAGGATTTTCCGGTTGGAGGAAAATGCCAAACGGATGATCAAATCCGCAGAGGGAGTAATGATGGCGGAAGTTCCGGTTGAATTATTTACAGAAGTGGTCATTAAAGCTGTAAAATTAAATTTGAAATATGTACCACCTTATGGTGAAGGAGCTTCTCTTTACATACGCCCATTGTTGATTGGTACCGGTGCACAGGTGGGTGTGAGCCCTGCCAAGGAATATATGTTCATGGTCTTCGTCGGCCCGGTCGGTCCATACTTCAAGGAGGGGTTCAATCCTGTGAAAATGCAGATCGTTCGCGATTTTGACCGTGCGGCGCCCCTGGGGACCGGTCATATCAAAGTAGGGGGAAACTATGCCGCGAGTTTGCGCGCAGGCCAGCGGGCCCACCAGGATGGTTTTGCCTCCTGTATTTTCCTGGATGCCCGGGAGAAAAAATACATCGATGAAGCCGGTCCGGCTAATTTCTTCGGCATTAAAGACAATACCTATATTACGCCCGACTCAACTTCCATTCTCCCATCCATCACCAACATGTCGTTGCGCGTTCTGGCAGCAGAGATGGGAATGAAAGTGGAACAACGTCATGTTCCCGTGGAGGAGCTGGGGGAGTTCGAAGAAGTTGGCGCATGTGGCACGGCTGCTGTTATTTCACCCATCTGCATGATCCACGACCGCGACACAGGGAAAGAATATAAATTTTGTAAAAACGGCCAGCCCGGTACCATATCACAGAAGCTATACAGTAAACTCAAAGGGATCCAGGAAGGACTTGAGCCGGACACACATGGCTGGATCACCATTGTGGAATAGGATTTTGGAACTTCAGACCAGGCGGGATTAAATGATTCCGCCTTTTTTCAGAATTTGTTCCATCTCTTGTTGTATCCGGATCGACTCGCTCCTTGCTTTTTCAGCGAAATCAGCGCCATTCGAAGCATAGATGATATTTCTTGAGGAGTTGACGATCAGTCCGCAATCACGGTTGAGCCCGTATTTTGCAACCTCCTGTAAACTGCCACCCTGGGCACCAACACCCGGAACAAGCAAAAAATGATCCGGTACGATTTTCCGGATGTCACCGAGCATCTCGGCCCGGGTGGCCCCGGCAACATACATGGTGTTTTCGTTGCTCCCCCACAACTGCGATTTTGTCAGCACCTGCTCGAAGAGCTTCTGGTTGCCATTCCCGTAGAACTGGAAATCGGCAGCTCCCTTGTTGGATGTAAGAGCCAGGAGAATAATCCATTTTCCGGGATAAGAAAGAAAGGGTTTTACGGAGTCTTCACCCATGTATGGCGCAACTGTAACTGCATCAAAGTTCATGCCTGATGAAGCAGGGTCAAACATGGCCCTGGCGTATTGCTGTGACGTGTTTCCGATGTCTCCCCTTTTTGCATCGGCAATGGTGAACAACTGCCCCGGATATGCATCGTTTAGATACCGGATGGTCTTTGTGAGACTCAGCCAGCCCTTTGTGCCATAGCATTCATAAAATGCGAAATTGGGTTTGTAGGCGATCGCAAGATCATGGGTGGCATCGATGATGGACTTGTTAAACTCAAAAATGGGATCTTCCAGGGCCAATAGATGCGATGGAACCTTTGTCAGATCAGTGTCAAGCCCGATGCAGAGAAATGACTTTTTGCCTGTGATAAGGTTGATAAGGTCAGCACGGGTCATTTAATAAAAATTTACGATTTACGATTTACGATTTACGATTTACGATTTACGATTTATCTTGCTCATGGCAGAGGACGAGTTTAAAATCATCAGATTCCGGTAGCCTTAATTGGTTCCGGCTTCTTTCAGCCTCTCCGCATTTTCAGCAAGCTGCAGCGCTTCAATCAAAGGCTCGACATCACCATCAAGCACAACAGGCAGGTTATAGAGGGTCATGTTGATGCGGTGATCAGTCACGCGGCTCTGGGGGTAATTGTAAGTGCGGATCTTTGCGGAGCGGTCTCCGGTGGAGACCATGGTTTTGCGTTTTTTTGATATTTCATCAAGATATTTCTGATGTTCCAGTTCATATAGCCTGGTGCGCAAAACTTTCATTGCCTTTTCGAAATTCTTGATTTGTGACTTTTCATCCTGGCAGGATACGACGATGTTAGAAGGAATGTGGGTTAGCCGTATGGCGGAATAGGTTGTGTTGACAGATTGTCCGCCAGGACCGGAAGAACAAAAGGTGTCTTTCCGTACATCCGATTGCTTTATCTCGACATCAAACTCATCTGCTTCAGGCAGAACAGCCACGGTGGCTGCTGAAGTATGCACCCGTCCCTGCGTTTCGGTTTGAGGAACGCGCTGCACCCGGTGTACGCCCGACTCATATTTCATAAGTCCGTACACATTCTCTCCCATAATATTGAAGATGATCTCTTTAAATCCACCCATGGTCCCCTCTGTAAAATCGACCAGTTCCACCTTCCAGCGTTTTGCTTCCGAGAATTTGCAATACATCCGGTAGAGGTCGCCGGCAAAAATACTTGCTTCGTCCCCGCCGGTTCCTGCGCGGATTTCGATGACTGCATTTTTACCATCTTCAGGATCGGCAGGAATCAGCATCATCCGGATATCCTCTTCAATTTTATCTTTCTCTGCAGTAAGAATATTCAGCTCCTCCTTGGCCATGGTGCGAAACTCCTCATCTTTCTCATTGTGGATGATATCTTTGGCATGGTCGATGTTTGACAGGATCGTTTTATATACTTCAAAAGCCTCCATAATAGGCTGAAGCTCCTTGTAATTTTTGTTGAGCTTGATATAATTCTTCATATCACTCATCACCGAAGGTTCATTCATTTGTACCTGAATGTCTTCGTAACGTACTTTTATCGCCTCTAATTTCTCTAGCATGTGTAAAGTTGAATGGGTTTGCAAAGGTAAACATTTCGGGCCAATCCGGCAAACGCCTTGTCAGGCCTCGTCTCGTTCAAAACAGGCATGCAGAGTCTTAGCAGGATGCGAATCCCTCCGGATAACCCTCTATGAATAATACCCGAAATCTCCGGAATCAGAGCGGATGGTGAGCTTTTTTGAGGAACAGGGTTCACAATGACCGATGATTTGTGCCTCGATGTTGAAGTCCATGGCTATTTCAACAACTGACCGGGCAATATCCTGCGGAACATAAAATTCAAGCCGGTGTCCCATGTTAAAAACCCGGTACATCTCTTCCGGGGAGGCCCCTGATTCCAGCTGGATGAGCCTGAAAAGCGGAGGAACGGGGAACATGTTGTCTTTAACGACATGCAGGTTTTCTGTGAAATGTAAAATTTTGGTCTGCCCGCCTCCGCTGCAATGAACCATCCCGTGGATATGCTGCCTGTGCAGGTCCAGAATTTTCCTGACAACCGGTGCATAGGTACGGGTAGGGGATAAGATCAGTTTCCCTATGTCAATTCCGGAAACCCCGGAAGGTTCCGTCAGGTTTTTTTTCCCGGTGTAGATCAGATTTCCGGGTATTCCTGGGTCGAAACTTTCGGGGAAGCGGGTCGCATAGGATTTGTTCAACACGTCATGACGGGCCGAGGTGAGCCCGTTGCTGCCCATCCCCCCGTTGTAAACATCCTCATAACTGGCTTTACCTGAGGAGGCGAGACCGACAATGACATCACCCGGACTTATCCGGCCATTGTCAATAACCCCGGATCTTTTCATACGGCAACTGACCGTGGAATCTACGATGATGGTCCGCACCAGGTCGCCAACATCTGCGGTTTCCCCTCCGGTTGACCAGATGCCTATTCCCAGAAGGCGCATTTTTGCAAGAAAATCTTCCGTTCCTTTGATGATCTCAGAGATGACTTCGGCAGGGACCAGGTTTTTATTCCTGCCAATGGTAGAAGAAAGCAGGATGTTATCGGTGGCTCCCACACAGAGCAGGTCATCAAGGTTCATCACAATGGCATCCTGGGCAATGCCACGCCAGACCGAGAGATCCCCGGTCTCCTTCCAGTAGAGATATGCCAGGGATGATTTTGTTCCGGCACCATCAGCATGCATGATGTTGCACCAGGCCTCATCTCCCCCCAAAAAATCCGGAACAATTTTGCAGAATGCCTTTGGAAACAATCCTTTGTCTATGTCTTTGATCGCTGCATGAACATCTTCCTTGGATGAGGAAACACCACGCTGTTCATATCGGCCGGGGGAGATCATTCGAAGATGATCTCCGAAGTTGCATCATCCACATTGTACCTGCCAAACTTCTTAAGCAGGGTGTCTCCGAATTGCATGGACTGGATTTTTTTATTGACAGTAGCTTTTACATCCTTTACGATGTTTTTACCGATCCTGACCTCCTTGAGTGTAACAACTGCTTTGTCAGCCACAGCGCCTTCCCCGAGAATTTTAGTAGGATCGCCGTCAAAACTCATTTTGTCGATTACCCCGTCTTTAAGCAGTTTCATTGTTAGAACCGGTGAAATAAAGACATCCTTCTCCTTTACATCAAATACGAAGTCGGTGGTGATACCATTGATATAGCAGGTTGCCTGCCGGGAACCATCTTTGGTTTTCTTAAATGGCACATTGTTCTCTTCCGGTTTTACCACCACCTCAATTTTTGTTGCAGGGGCGTTTTTGGTTATTTTGGTTTTCGGGATAAAGTCATTCCTGAGGATAGAGAATTCACTGCGCCTGTTCAGCTGATGTGCGGCCTCTTTAACACTCGTATTTGGCAAAAGGTTAATCACTGAATCATTCAGTACGGTTCCAACCTTGAATGTATATCCTTCCCTGGTAACATCTTTATTGAGTGTCCGGGGAGCCCGCTCTCCATAGCCTTTCGCAACAAGACGGTCGGGATCAATTCCACGTGAAATAAGGTAATCCACAACGCTTTGCGCCCGTTTTTGAGAAAGAATGTCATTGCGTTCGTCACTGTCGCGTGAATCGGTGTGCGAAGCAAGTTCGATCACGATGTTCTCGTTGGCATCGAGTGTTTCTATCAATCCCTGCAAAGAGTCACGGTACTGAGGTTTCAAATCCCATTTTGCCAGGTCATAAAGAATATCAGGTAAAACGACTGGTTTCCTGGGGATGGGACGTAAAACGAAATTACGGACGAGGTCCTTACTGTGTTCAATCCCCACCGTGGTTTCCCTGCCTTTCTCATTGAAGTAGTCCTTTTTTGTCACGAGAATATCATACGTGGTATTTGCCAGGATCTGCATTTTGTTAAACCCGTAATGGCCCTTTTCGTCCGAATTATATTCAAACGCCCGTCCATCTGTTCCGACAATCCTGACCTTTGCCCCGGCAACCGGCTGCAGGGTCCGGTCGTCGGTAATGATTCCTTCAAGCGTATAATATACGGGCGGGATGACAAAGGAGTAAATATCATCTCTCCCTTTTCCACCGGGGCGGTTGGAAGAAAAAAGACCTTGTTCCAATTCGTCTCCGTTGAAAATGATACCAAAGTCGTCAGCAGGTGAATTGATGGGCGATCTCAGATTTATGGGCCGCGACCAATGGTCGGTTGTCATGGCCCCACCAGGTATATACGCAGCGGTGGTAGCTCCATTTGCATTTGTAAAAGCTTTGTTGTCAAGGGAACTTTGCCACTGGTAATTGGTTGAGCCATCGGCATTGGTGAACGATTTATTATTTATCTGACTCTGCCATTGATAGGTGTTTGCAGTGCCTGATTTGCACCGGGTGCTCACAAAGATGTCCAGTCCCCCCATGCCAGGCAGACCATTGGATGCAAAATAGAGGATGCTGTCGTTGCGGATAAACGGGAAAAGTTCATCACCCGCCGTATTGATTGACGGGCCAAGATTTACTTTCACATATTTGCCTCCTTTTTTCTCCCGTTTGGCCATCCAGATATCCTTCCCGCCAAATCCACCCGGTAGATCAGCCGAAAAAAAGATGGTCTCATCAGAGGAGACACTCGGGTGCCCCATAATGGTGGAGGAATCGCCTCCCAATTCAACTTTTTCCGGTTCCGACCAGTTTGTTCCGCCCTGACGGCTGGTTTTCATGATGGCGCAACCGTTTTTACGCTTCGGTTCATTCCAGCAACGTGTAAAGTAAAAGGAAGAAAATCTTGAGTTAAACTGACCAACACCGTCATTTGCTTTTGTGTTGATCATTCCGCCTTCGTCGGCCAGGACTGGTTTGCTCCAGTCGCCTTTGTGGTCGATGCGTGAAAGAAAAAGGTCGGAAAACCCGAGCCCTGTCCAGTTGTCAACATCTCTCCCCTTGGCTCCATTGCGATCGGATGTGAAAATGATGGAATTGTATTTTTTATCTGCATAGGAAGATGCAAAGTCATCTTCCTTGGAATTAAGCATTTTTTCCCATTTCACGGTGTATTTTGTCGGGTTCTCTATCCATACCTTTGCTTCAGTGCACGTTGCAATCCCCATGTCGGCCCGGGGGTCGGCAGGACCTGACTCCTTGTAGGCCTTGTACTGTTTGATTGCCTCTTCATAGTTGCCATTTGCTTTCAGCATATCTGCATAAAAAAGCAGGATTTTAGGGTTGTCTTTGATGTAAGGAGCATTATTTACCAGTCTTTTATAGGATGATTCGGCTTTTTTGGTGTTATTCATCATCCGGTAGCATTCTGCAATTCGCAGCGATATCCTGTCGCGTTCCGCCTTGTTGTTTTTAACCTTCGTATATGCTTTCTGATATTTCTGCAGTGCCATGAAAAACATCTGGTCGGCATAGGCTGCATCTGCAGCTTTGGAATATTTATTCTGTGCAAAAGAATCCGACGCAGAGGCCAGGAAAACAAGAATAAGCAGGAATAAAACCGGGTAACGCATGTATACGCAATTTGGATTGCCTAATTAACGCACAAATATAGATAAAAGTCTGATGTAGGATTAAAAAAAAATGGCTATCCCCTTGCAATGGGACAGCCATTTTTCAATGGAATCTGAAAAAATTATCTGGTTTTTGTTTTTACAGTTGCCAGTTCTTTCTTTTCCCTGCGGCGCTGCTGCCACATTAAAATGTCATAAGCAACCGGTGTCGCGTTAAATACGGAGGAATAGGTTCCGATGACAACCCCGACGATCAGGGCGAAAGTAAACCCGCGAAGTACTTCACCTCCGAAAATAAAGATGATGATCAACACGATCAATGTAACGCCTGAAGTATTAATGGTTCGGCCAAGCGTGCTGTTAATAGCGGCATTGATGTTGAGACTGAGTTCCCGTTTGGGATAAAGTGCCCTGTATTCACGGATCCTGTCAAAGATGATAACCGTATCCATGATGGAGTATCCGATGATGGTAAGCAGCGCGGCAATGAACGACTGATCAACCTCCATGCCAAAGGGCAATATTCCGTAGAACAGGGAAAATACCCCTATAATGATCAGGGAATCATGGAAAAGTGCCGTAACACCACCGAGTCCGAATTGCCAGTTTTTAAAACGAAGGGCAATATAAATGAAGATGATCACAAGGGAGAAGAGAACGGCCATGAAAGCTTTCCAGATCAGGGAGTAAGAAATGGTAGGGTCGACGCGCTGTGAACTAAGTTCTCCGACGATTTTCCCGGGGATGTTTGCCTTAAAGTCAGCCATGGTGATCGGCATTTTGTAAAATCCCTTCACCCCGTCAAACAACCGGTTGCTGACAATCGAATCCGATTGAATGCCACGTTCATTGATCATGAATTTGGTGGTGATCTTAACCTGGTTTTTAGGTCCGAAGGTTTTTACTTCAGGTGATTCGCCAAATGCCTTGCGAAGTGATTCGCGGATATCGTTGGTAGATACATTCTGGTCGAAACGGACAATGAAACTGCGTCCACCTGTAAAATCGAGTCCGGGGTCCAGCCCGCGAACTGCAAGACTGATCAGGCCGGGGACAATGATAGCCAGTGAGAGAATGTACATTTTTTTCCTCAATCCGATAAAGTCGATTTTGATGTTCTGGAAGAGGTTCATGGTGATCCTGTTCCCGGTGGTAATGTTCATGTTCCTGTCGAGCATCCATTCGAAAACAAGTCGGGCGATGAAGATCGATGAGAACAGTGACAGGAGCAAACCGATGACCAGTGTTGTCGCAAACCCTTGTACAGGGCCTGATCCGAAAATATAAAGTACGATACCCGTGAGGATGGTGGTGACGTGACCGTCAATGATGGCGGATAATGCATGGTGGAAACCGTCTTTTACCACCAGGCGCATGCCTTTGCCCGCCCTTATTTCTTCACGCATTCGTTCATAGATGATAACGTTTGAGTCAACTGCCATAGCCAGGGTCAGCACGATACCGGCGATACCGGGAAGCGTGAGAACCGCACCAATCGAAGCCAGAACACCAAAAAGGAAAAATACGTTGGCAAACAGGGCGATATCAGCCACATGTCCCGCACCATTATAATAGAGCGACATGAAGATCAGAACACCTATGAACGCGATGATGAAAGAGAGCAGACCTGCGTTGATGGATTCCTGTCCGAGTGAAGGTCCAACAACTTCTTCTGCAACGATCCGGGCGGGGGCCGGAAGTTTTCCGGCTTTCAGGATGTTTGCAAGGTCAAGTGCCTCTTCCACGGTCATTTCTCCACCGGTGATGGACGACATGCCGTTGGGGATTTCACCATTTACATTGGGGTAGCTGTATACATAACCGTCAAGAACGATGGCTACCTGTTTCCCGATATTTTCGCCGGTAAGCCTTTTCCAGATGCGGGCACCCTCGCTGTTCATCGACATCGAAACTTCAACGCGTCCGTTCTGGTCATAATCCTGCCGTGCCGCCACGATGACATCACCGCCCAGTGCCGGCGACCCATCACGGGAAGTTACTTTTAAGGCGACGAGTTCAAGTACATCCTTGGCTTCCGACCGGGGTTTGACTGTCCAGGCAAGTTTCATGTCGCGGGGGAACATGCTTTTGGTTACCCGCAGCATGTTGTTGATTCTCGCGGTATCCTTGATGAATGCCCGTCCTACCATCGCTGTTTTACCAGCCACATACTGACCATCCTTATTCTGGTAAATGGCAGGGTTCAGATATGCAAACAGGGGGTTTTTCTTGGCATATACTTCGAATGATTCTTTTTGCTTGTTTGCCGCGGATGCTTTTGCGGTGTCCTTGTCAAGTTGTTTCAACAGGGCATTTCCTTTGGAGGTGTCGGATTTGGCGGCTTCCCCTTTTTTTACTGTTTCCTTTTTCTCGGCAATGGTCTGTTTTGATGCAATTGATTTAGCTGTGGCAGCAGTATCTGATTTCAGGGAACTGTCGGCCTTGGTTGAATCCTGTTTTGCAGAGAGGATGGAGGTCAGCTTGGTATTTGCTTCCGTAAAAAACGGCTGGAGGTCGGGAAACTGGTATGTTTCCCAAAATTCAAGTTGTGCGGTACCCTGCAGCAGTTTGCGTACACGTTCAGGATCTTTGATGCCCGGAAGTTCAATGAGGATACGCCCGGCGGTCTGCAACCTTTGAATGTTCGGCTGAACAACACCGAAACGGTCAATACGGGTGGTAAGGATATTATAGGTGCGGTCGATGGCTGCGTTGCTTTCATCGCGGATGACCTTGATCACCTCATCGTTCGTGGAGTTGTAATTGATCTTATCCTTCAACTCCACGGTATTGAATATCGCGGCAAGTTTGGCGTTGGGATCGGTTTCCTTGAATGATTCGGCAAAGAGATCAACAAAGTCACGGGTACTGGACTTTTCCTTGTCAATTGATTTTTTCAGCGCTTTTAAAAAAGTGGGATCCTGGTTGTAACCTGAGAGGGCGCGAATCACATCCGGCACTGACACAGCCATGGTAACATTCATACCTCCTTTAAGGTCAAGACCCAGATTGATTTCGCGTTCACGAACATCCTTCAACGTATATTTCTTCAGGAGAATATTGTAAACGTTGACCGAGGCCATGGAATCATTGAAATATTCCAACCGCGATTTGGAAATCGAGTCGTAATAGTATTCTTCTTTGAGTGGATTACCTAGCGCCAACTTCTTGGCCATCGTTTTCACCTGGGGGGAATTGGCGTAATCGTCGGATTTGCCGGAATAATAGTAGCTGATGAATGTGAACGATAGCTGGAATAAACAAACCAAAATGAAGGTGATCGCAAAAAATTTAACAACGCCTTTGTGCTGCATGAGTTCTGAATTTAAAATGGATTGTATCTCTTATGCTTTTTTTTGAGGGTGCAAATTTATAAAATTACTTGGGAATAACCAATATAATTAATAATCAGATTTGAATTGTGGTCAAAACACCTGATTTATCCTGGTTTTGTGACTTTATTGATTTCGGAATTGAGCTTTTTCAGAATTTTCTGACCCCTGCTTCTGAATCCCGGATTCTCTTCGTTCATGCGCCATTCAATGGAATCAGCCAGCTCGTTTTTCAGATCAGGCTCTTTTTGGGATACCCTGTACAGGATTTCCATGCAGTGAACTTTGACCGAAATTGCTTCTTTGGGCGACAGCAGCCATTCAAAACAGATCCTGATCAGCTCTCCCAGATTGGTCTCCATTGGAAGAGGCGAACGGGCAAGGATTCGTAAGGAATGGCGTTTGAGTGCGCCGTGACCGAATTTTGAAAGCAATCCAATAAGTTCGCCGAGGTGAGATTCTATCAGCCCCGGGGATTTTTCTGAAACAGTATCCACCACCCAGGCAGCTCTCCGGCTGACAGGCTCAACGTTACCGGCAAAAATTCCGAAGAGATCCTCAAATAATTCCGGTCTTTTGTAGATCAGATCTGCAACGAAGTCTGTATTCCGCCTCGATGTTTCCAGAAGAAGTTCTTCCAGGGCTGCATGATTACTCATAAAACCATTGTTTTGACTCCTGTTACCATTTGTCATTTGTCATTTGTCACTTACTTTGTGCCGATTTTCACTCCAAAATTATAAACTCTTCGGCAAACTGGTCAAAATTTTAAACGAATCATTTATTTTGTACATTCAAATGAAGTAAATTTGCAAATTATTTCAGGATTCAAGTGATTTACATTGCTCAAAATTATCTCATCCATGTAGTTTACATTTTAATTCCGGGAGATGAAAAACAAATATATTGATCTGATTGAACAAACTTTCGAATTTCCCCAACCGGAATTTGAAGTTGTTGATAATGAACTTTATTTTCATAAAGTTCCCCTGATGGACATCATCAAGCAGTATGGAACACCCCTTAAAATAAGCTATCTGCCCAAGATCAGTTCCCAGATCCTGCGAGCGAAACGATTGTTCAATGTTGCGATGGCCAAAGTAGATTACCAGGGCGATTACCACTATTGTTACTGCACCAAGAGTTCACACTTCAGCTTCGTCCTGGAGGAGGTGCTTAAGAATGAGGTCCACCTGGAAACCTCATCGGCATTCGATATCAATATTATTGAAGACCTGGCCGAACGGGGGCTCTTTAACAAGGACCGCTATATCATCTGCAACGGTTTCAAACGGCCCATGTACATTGAGAACATTGTAAACCTGGTAAACAATGGCTTTACAAATGTGATCCCGGTGCTGGATAATATTTTTGAACTGGAAAAAATTGAGCAGGAGATACAACACAAGGTGAAACTGGGTATCCGCATCGCTTCTGAAGAGGAGCCCAAGTTCGATTTCTATACCTCGCGACTGGGCATCCGGTATAATGACATCGTACCCTATTTCCTTGAAAAAATCAAGGACAATCCCAAATTTGAGTTGAAGATGCTCCACTTCTTCATCAATACGGGGATAAAGGATAAAGCCTACTACTGGAATGAGTTGACCAAGAGTGTCCAGGTCTATTGCGACCTGAAAAAATTATGTCCCGAACTCACTGCCTTGAATATCGGAGGAGGGTTGCCGATCAAGAACTCGCTTGAGTTTGTTTATGATTATGAATACATGGCCGAAGAGATTATTGCCCAGATTCAAAACATATGCGAGCGAAATGAAGTTCCGGAACCTGATATCTTTACTGAATTCGGATCGTTTACAGTTGGTGAAAGTGGTGCAGTTCTTTATTCGATCATTGACCAAAAACGGCAAAACGACCGGGAAATCTGGAATATGATCGACAGTTCCTTTATGAATACCCTGCCGGATACCTGGGCCATCAATCAGAAATTCATCCTTTTGGCGATCAACAACTGGGATGTGGAATATGAAAGGGTGTTTCTCGGCGGGCTTACCTGCGACAGCGAGGATTTCTACAATGCTGAAGAACACAGCAATGCAGTTTACCTGCCCAGGTTTAATCAAAGCGAACCCCAGTATATCGGAATGTTCCATACCGGGGCTTACCAGGAGGCGATCGGCGGTTACGGTGGCATCCAGCATTGCCTGATTCCCGCCCCCAAACATGTTTTGATAGACATTGACGAGGATACAGATGAAATCACAACGAAATTATGGTCCAAGGAACAGAGTTTCAAATCCATGCTGAAAATTCTAGGATACTAAAACTGTTTGCAAACCAAATAAATTGTTATTTTTGACAAAAATTACTGTGATGAAAAAGAGTAAAAAATCGATTTTAAAAGAACAGGTGAAGCACATCGATATCAAGTCGATCGACTCGACCATGATTATTGATGCCATGCGGGATATGTCGTTCACTTCAAGGGATACTGCCTCCGCCGCAGATATCCTGAACCTGATGATCAACGATAAAGGATGTACTGTATTCCTTACCCTTGCCGGCAGTACCAGTGCGGCCGGTTGCATGCAGGTTTATGTTGACATGGTAAAGAACAACATGATCGACGCCATTGTTGCCACAGGTGCCTCCATCGTTGACATGGACTTTTTTGAAGCACTGGGTTACAAGCATTACAAAGGAACTCCCTATGCCGATGACAAAGAGTTGCGCGCCAACTACATCGACCGGATTTATGATACCTATATTGATGAAGAAGAGCTCCAGAATTGCGACGCTACCATCAATATTATTGCCAACACCCTTGACCCGCGGCCATATTCATCCCGTGAATTTATCCGTGAAATGGGTAAATGGCTCGTGAAAAATTCCAAAAAGAAAGAATCTCTTGTTCAGACCTGCTACGAGCACAATGTTCCCATTTTCTGCCCTGCATTCAGCGACAGCAGCGCTGGTTTCGGCCTCGTAAAGCATCAGTGGGATCATCCTGAAAAACACGTTTCCATCGATTCCGTCAAGGATTTCCTTGAACTGACGAAGATCAAAATGGCTGCAAAAACTTCAGGACTTTTCATGATCGGGGGCGGGGTGCCGAAAAATTTCGTTCAGGATACCGTTATTTGTGCCGAAGTGCTTGGTAAAGAGGTTCCGATGCATAAATATGCCGTACAGATCACCGTGGCCGATTCAAGAGATGGTGCCTGTTCCAGTTCGACCCTGAAGGAGGCTGCAAGCTGGGGTAAGGTGGAGACCGTTTACGAAAAAATGGTTTATGCTGAGGCAACCAGCGTTTTGCCCCTCATCGCCAGTTACGTTTATCACAAAGGGGACTGGAAAAAGCGTAAAAAATACGAATGGACAAAAATGCTGGATAAGTAAATCAACTGTACTTTATCCACTTCCACATTTCCCTGTAACTGACTTTCTTCCCATACATGAGGATGCCGGTGCGGTAGATCCTGCCGGCGATCCATGTTGTACCCAGGAATCCGAGCAAAAGCAGGACCATTGAAAGAATGACCTGGATGTAAGGAACTCCAAATGGAATCCTGATCATCATGATAACCGGTGAGGTGAGCGGGAAGATGGAAAGCCAGAAGGCCACCGGGCCATCGGGATCCCTGATGATAAACTGGGCCATGACAATGGAAAGGATGAGCGGGATGGTGACAGGGAACATGAATTGCTGGGTATCAGCTTCACTGTCAACAGCCCCTCCGATTGCTGCGAAGAGTGCCGCGTAGAGGAGGTACCCTACCACAAAGAAAAAGATAAAGGCAAGGATCATCACAGGAAAGTTCACTGAATTGATCGCCTCCATCACATCACCCATTCCTCCGGAAGATGGATTTTGCGATGCAATTTCCTTTGAAACATCCGGATTTATAGTGGTTTTCTGGTTTAATATTTGTTCTGTCGTTGCTTTTTTCCCATCCCTGGAGGTCATTGTCGTGGTGACCACGGTCACAATCCCGGCGGTGAGTATCACCCAAAGCAGGAATTGGGTAAGTCCGACAAGGCCTACTCCAATGATTTTGCCCATCATCAGCTGAAAAGGTTTTACCGAAGAGATGATCACCTCTACGATCCGGCTGGT
>CAIKNA010000170.1 GCA_903828645.1 uncultured Bacteroidales bacterium | reverse complement strand
ATGGATTCATCGGCGGTGCGATGGGTTTGTATCAAAACAGCATATATTTTACCGGAAGCCTGAAGTACCTGCCGGGAGGAGAGGAAATTGCTGCATTTATCAAGGGGCTGGGTTACCGGGTAACTGAACTTTATGACGGGCGGCTGTTTGATGGCGGAGCAATACTGTTCATATAGATCCTGTCTGGTTTTTGCATAGGTAAGAATATCTAATATTGATGAACGATTTGTGATCTTTGAAGAAAGAAAAAATTATAATTCCGAACTTCATATATCGTAAATCGTTAATCCTTGTTCTTAAATTAAATGAAGACTTGAGATCTGAGAACCTTGCAATGAGACCCTGAAAAATTGCTATCTTTGTAGTCTTCAATTTTTTAATCTCAAGCTACAAATGAAAAAAATTATCTTCCTGGTATTTGTGACGTTTTGTTGGGTATCGTTTGTTGTTGGGCAAATTCCGGCAGGATACTATGATGCGGCAAATGGAAAGACTGGCGTGCAGTTGCAGGCTGCCTTGCACGATATTATTAAAGGTCATACCATCACAACATACACACCGGGTGTTTGGGCTGCATATTATACGACCGATAAAAAACCCGATGGCACTGTCTGGGACATGTATTCTGACATTCCGGACGGGACACCCAACGGGCATCCTCCATACGTTTATACGTTGGGCACTGATCAGTGCGGAACTTCATCAAAGGAAGGCGATTGCTACAGCCGCGAGCATTCATTTCCCAAGAGCTGGTTTGGTGGAGAAGTTTACCCGATGTACACTGATATTTTCCATCTCTACCCGACGGATCAGTATGTCAATGGCATGAGAAGCGATAATCCTTATGGAGAAGTCACTTCTGCAACCTGGACTGCCGAGAATGGAAGCAAAGTAGGTCCTTGCTCAACAACCGGATATTCGGGAACGGTTTTTGAACCGCTCGATGCATACAAAGGCGACCTGGCCCGGACCTATTTCTACATGGCAACACGATATTATAAAGAAGACACATTATGGCCCGGGAGCGATATGGTGACCGGCTCTCAGATGAAGGCATGGGCGCTAACGATGATGCTGCGCTGGAGCAGTGGCGACCCGGTTTCTTCAAAAGAGACGATAAGGAATGAAGCTGTTTACCAGATCCAGCACAACAGGAATCCGTTCATCGATCACCCGGAATATGCGAATCTGATCTGGGGAAATCCAAATGGAATAAAGGAAGCAGGAAATCTGATTTTGACGGTTTACCCAAATCCTGTTCAGAATGAATGTTTCATCAGGTTCCCTGAAGGAATGTCATCCGCAAACAGCAGCATCGCCATCTATACAATAACCGGGCAGCAATTAATACCGGTGATATCTTTCGGAGATGAAAAAATTTCACTTAATCTGCAGGGGCTGGCGAAAGGAGTATATTATTTACAGCTTACAAATACCGAGAATGCCGGTACTTTTCATGCCAAACTCATGAAAGAATAGAAACAGGGATTAACCGGATTATTGTCCTGCCGGTTCCTCGGGAACAATGATCCATGCCAGGATATAGGCAAGAAGCCCAACGCCTCCGGCAAAAAACAACACGGCCCAGATCACACGTGCCAGTACCGGGTCGATGTTGAAATAATTTCCCATTCCGCCACAAACTCCACCAATCACGCGGTCTTTGCGGGATCTGAATAGTCTTTTTGGTTCCATCGTCTAAAATTTATTGGATCAGTTAAGCGAAAATAAGAAATTACTGCCAGGTTCAATTACGAATCGTAAGCCCATTTTACCCAGATTGATCCCCAGGTAAAACCACCGCCAAAGGCAGCAAGTATGATGTTATCGCCTTTCTTTAGCTTGTTTTCCCATTCCCACAGGCACATTGGGATTGTGGCGCCAGTAGTATTCCCGTACCGGTCGATGTTGATCATGACCTTTTCTTTTCCAATGCCCATACGGCGGGCCGTGGCGTCGATGATCCTGAGGTTGGCCTGGTGCGGGACCAGGTATGCGACATCTTCTGCTTTCAGGTTATTCTTTTCCATGATCTCTGCAGAGATATCAGCCATTTTGGTTACGGCGAATTTAAATACAGCCTGGCCTTCCTGGTAGATAAAATGTTCTTTGGCATCCACCGTATCATGTGAAGGCGGTTTTACCGACCCACCCGCTTTCATGTGCAGGTAAGGCATTCCTGAACCGTCTGAAAAGAGCAGTGAATCCATGATCCCAAACGCTTCAGTTGTTGGTTCCAGGAGAATGGCGCCTGCTGCATCGCCGAAAAGCACGCAAGTATCACGGTTTGTATAATCCGTGATGCTTGACATTTTATCGGCTCCGACGACGATAACTTTTTTATAGGTGCCGGTTTCAATGAATTTGGATGCAGTAACGATGGCATACAACAAACCGGAGCAGGCAGCATTCATATCAAAGCTGAATGCCTTCAGGATTCCTGTTTTGTGGCTGATGATGTTGGCTGTTGCCGGGAACATCATATCGGGGGTTACCGTAGCACAGATCAATAAATCAATTTCATCCGGAGAAGTGCCGGTTTTGGCAAGCAGCCCTTTCACTGCTTCTGCACCCATATCGGATGTGCCTAATCCTTCTCCTTTCAGAATATGTCTTTCTTTAATCCCGGTGCGACTCGTGATCCATTCATCAGAAGTCTCAACCATGGTTTCGAGCTCGTCATTGGTAAGAATATACGGAGGAACCCAACCAAAGATTCCGGTAATTGCAGCTCTTGTTTTAGTCATGAAAATGAATTGTTAAATCCAACATAGGAAATTCCCTGTTACTGATTGAGTGTGAATTTCTCCAGGGCATGTTTTATTTTAGCGGTAAGCTTGGATTCATAAACTTCTTTGGTCATCAGGATCATTGTGCGTATTGCATTTCCGTTGGAAATTCCATGTCCGACCAGAACGGTTGAATTAATTCCAAGGATCGGTGTGCCGCCGTAATTTTCATAATTGAACCTGTCAAGGTATGGGTCTTTGAATCCCCTCTTCGCAAACACCCGGTACATGGCTTCAATCTGCTTCAGTACAATATTGCCAACAAAACCGTCACAAACAATAACATCGACGTTATCACGGAATAATTCGCGGCCTTCTACATTCCCGACAAAGTGGAAATCCTTGGAATCCTTCATGAGCTGGAATGCTGATTGTGTTGTAAGGCTTCCCTTTTTCTCTTCCGATCCGATATTCAGCAACCCAACCCTGGGGCTTTTTACATGAAATACACTTTCGGCAAAAATGGCCCCGAGCAATCCGAACTGGTACATGACATCCGGCTTGCTGTCGGGGTTTGTTCCGACATCGATCAGGATGCAATGACCTCCGTTTTCTTTTGGTATGTATGCGGGAGTGCTGGGACGAATGATCCCCTGGATTGTATTGACACTGTAGATTGAACCCACCATCATGGCACCGCTGCTGCCGGCGCTGCAAAAAGCATGAATTTCCTTGTGCTTCAGCATCCTGAAGCCGACGGCAATGCTGGATTCTGATTTATTTATCAGGGCTTTGGTCGGTTGTTCATCCATGCCGATCACATCCGGGGCATCCACAATGCTGAACCTTCCCGGATCAACCTTCTCTTCTTTAAGAAAGGTAAGGATGACGTCT
>CAIKNA010000169.1 GCA_903828645.1 uncultured Bacteroidales bacterium | reverse complement strand
CTCCGTCGAAACGATACATGGCTCCCGCGGGATACGCAACTTTATTGTTTGAGGGTTTCGAATGCATTGCTCGTGTAGAGGTCATGTCTTCAATGATTTCACTTGTAGGCTGGCCCGTGGTTCCGGGATAGGCACTCTTGGCAGTGGCCCATACGATGGTATGAGGATCGACCGCGTCAATGGTACCCACATAAACCACATTGCTGATGATCGAGGCATCGGCACCGGCTATATAAACCAGCTTGTTGCCTGTGCGTGAGAAGGCTCCGCCGAATTTTGGTCCCGGCATGAAGGTAGCCGCTGTCCAGGTATCGAGGGTGACATCATATAAATAGTACGTGCTGCCTGCGGTGTGGGCGATGTGAGCTTATGGTCGGCAAAGGGAGCATTTACCACAGTCTGCTTTGCTGTCTCAACATTCCCATGGAACGAAGGATTTGGAGGAATGGTAACCGTTGGTTCCAAGATCCTTCCCCCATGCTGGTCGTATGAAAATGTAGTTGGTACAAGTGGTCCGGTTTCATCGGCCACAACAAGATCCTATTACGGACCCAATACCGGCACCCATTTCATTTATACCTATTATGGCACAACAACCTGGGTATTCATGCCAAACATGCAGTTGACCGCCGGCACTTCCTACGACTTCTCATTTTATATGATGAATAAGGTTGTGACCAGCCCGGTCAACTTCCTGATGGATGTCGCCTATGGCTCAAACAACACTTCTGCCGGGATGACCAATGTGCTTGCCACAGGGATTGTGTGCAATAACTCCACCTATTCCTTGTTTAAATAGACGTTGCTGACCCGCCATCGGTCCATCCCAGGGTGGCCTGGAAGCCGTCAGGAGCTGCTGTAAGTGCAAAAGGAACAGGGCAGGGAGGGGTTAAATCCAACGTGAAATCGTCAAAACTGACATATTAAAAAACCCTTGCTAGCTGAGCGTAAGATATTTATGCCGATATTTGATCTTACAAGTGCAAGGATATCTGAAAAAAGCCCTCAAAAAGAGTGCACCAACACCAAAATATGTTAGCCCGACCCAACTTTTGTTGGATGGTTTCCAGACCCCATTTGATCAGACACTCAATCCAGCGAACCGCTGGGTTGTTCTGGCGCACCTGATCCCCTGGTATGAAATCTGTAACCTGTACCTTAAACATGTCGGCATCAGTAGCACGGGTCGTCCGGCATTAAGCCCTCACGTGGTTATCGGCTCATTGATCATAAAACACATGTGCAACCTCGACGACCGCGAGGCAGTAGACCAGATGTCTGAAAACATTTACATGGAGTACTTTCTTGGTTATTCAAGTTTTACCAATGAAGCCCCATTCGATGCCTCGTTGTTTGTTGAGTTCCGCAAACTGCTGGGCATGGAGAACGTCAATGCCATCAACGAAAAAATCGTGGCATTAAAAACGCATGTCGAAGAATTGAAAAAGTCGACACCGTCTCCCACTGAACAGGAAACTGCTGACGAAAGAGATGACGAACCACCAGAAAACAAAGGCAGGGTAATTTTTGATGCTACTGCTTGTCCACAAGACATTGCTTATCCAACCGACCTGAACTTGCTTTCGGAAGCACAGGAGATGTCGGAGACTTTGATCGATCAACTTCATGACCCAATTTTGCATGAGGACAAACCCAGAACGTACCGTAAGATTGCACGCAAACGCTATCTGAATAGAGCCCAGAAGAAGAACAAATCCCGCAAGGCTATCCACAGAGCAGTAGGCGGGCAATTGGGATATCTCAAAAGTAACCTTGCTTCAACAGATCGACTGCTGGAGGCTTATCCAAAGATCCCCTTGAAACCAAAATTCGACAAGTACCTTTTTGTGATAAGCACACTTTATGACCAACAGCGCGAGATGTTCAAATCCCTTGAGCACCGCATTGATGACCGTATTGTGAGCATCCACCAGCCCCATGTACGCCCCATCGTGCGTGGGAAAAGCCAGGCAAAGGTTGAGTTTGGGGCTAAAATCCTCGTCTCCGTGATTGATGGCATATCCTTTCTTGATGAGCTAAGCTGGGATGCGTTTAACGAAGGGAACCACATGATGGATTATGTGGAGCAATACCGAAGGCAGTTCGGATTTTATCCACGTGAACTACTTGCCGACCAAATCTACTGCACCCGTGCCAATCGTGCTTCATTGAAGGAGAAAGAAATCAAACTCCTGGCTAAGCCACTTGGCAGGGCTTCGGCAGTGAAAGTTCAATTAAGTCCGGGGGAGCGCAATCCAATCCTAGGCAAGTTTGGGCAGGCTAAAACAGGATATGTTTTAGACCGCATCAAAGCTAGGCTGCAAGGAACAAGCGAAACGTGGATTGCCTGCATCATTTTGGTGCTCAACCTGGTCAAATTGACCGGGGTGGGCATCCCATGTCTTGTTGGCAGGATGGCCGGTAGTTTTTCAGCATGGTTACCAGAAATGATATTAAACCGATTTGCTGACAGTAATTGCTGCCAAATTATTTTGAGGCTGGAGATGTGGCAATCTCAGCAAGTTAAACCAAGATGGGTGGATTGAGTTTCTCAGCAGACCCTAACTAAAAGAAACGCTTCAAATTGATTAAATCCAAGTTTGGAAAAGATATGAATAAGGCCGTTAACCATGGAATTTCAGCCTCTTATGAAAATTTTAAAGAAAGAAATTCAAAATTATTTCGTGAAGCACGCACATATGACCGCGAATTGCTTATGACAACAGGATGAAAAAAGATCACTTCGAACTGTCAATATCCAATGTGCATGGGAGGTAAGTTTGCATCGGTCTCAAGTCACCTTTTCAGTGATTTCACAGCAAGCAAACTGATAAGTCCCAGTAAAATAAGACCCGAAAGGACAAATGCCCACACATTGATAACCCTCGACTCCACAACCATCGAATAATCCTCCAGCAGGAATGCCATTGGAAAGAGATCCCAGGCAACTCGGTTGCCACTCAGCGCGGATGAATTTGTAATGGTGATCAGCCCGGGCATTTCGGCCTCATTATGGAAATCCTCCATACCCATCAGGTTTTCGAGGAACCTGGATTTCCGGTCAAACTCCCGGAACAAAGGCGGCTGAATCTCTTTAAGCCGGTCCACCGTGCTGTTGCCTGTCCACCTCCGTAATGAATCAATAAACATCCCGGCATCGTTAGAGCTCCATTGCGAAAGGGCGGTCCTGATCCTGCCGTGGAATTTCCCGACCATTTTTGCATCCAGGTTCGGATCATTCAGTTTGCGAATTCCCCCGGCAAGGATGTTTTCAACCTCGGCGGTTGCCGATTCGACAAGGTATGTCATCGCTTTATCTTCTGCATCCTTCATTTTAATGCTGTCGGATGAACTCCGGATGGCATGTTTGCGGGTCAGCCAGAGTATATCTTCAGGTGTCAGATGGCCTTTATAAGGAAGGGCGGTAAATGGATTGGCTGCGGGGTAAACTTCCTTATATTCGAGATATGAATAAAAGAACCCGAACCTTTTCGTGATATCGATATGGTGCACGAGTTGCCTGAGCCAGCTGGTATCCCGGCCGATCTCAGTTTTCAGTTCTTCGCAATTCCTGTAGTGTTTTGTGTAGGCAACCAGGAACTTTCCTTTCCCCGAAGTATCCTTTTTCGATGTCATCGTCCATGAAGTGTCGACTGGACAAGGGAGTTCCTTTTTGAAGGCTTCCGACGAATCGCCGGAAACGGTGACAATGCGGGTGAAGCTGCCATCGTTGTTCACGGTGGTCCTGACAGTGATCTCCCTGCATGCGCTGAGGGCCATGATCATGACGGCCAGTCCAATAACCAGGTGTTGTGTTTTCATTTTTTGTTTCTTTGAACCGATTGCTTATTATTATATGAAAAACAGCGGGAAGCATCTCCTTTTCCGGCTGACAGGAGTCGCTCAATCTCAGAAAAGGAGACACCGGCCTTGCTGATGTCGAAGGTTGAGGCCAATCGCAACGGGCCCGAATACCGGGAATCCGCATTGATCACGGTGAATTGCATTTCCAGGGCGCTGACCTTTTTAACCACATTGTACTGTTCGTATCCGAAAAGAAGAAAAAGGGCGACCGAAGCAGCGGCAAGCACGCGCTGAAAGAGCAGCCAAACAACGGGTGTTTTCTGCGGGCACTTCAATATGGCAGACATGATGTTATCCGTGATCTCCCCGGGGTTCCGGGGCACCGGCTCCGATCGGCGGACCATCTCCATGAGTTCCCGGGCTTTCAGTGTATCCCTGTAAACCTGGCTGCACGCAGTACATGTATCAATATGCTTCCTGAGGCCGGCATCTGCCCGGACCTCCTCAAATATCATCCTCTCCAGGATTTCGTTGGCATCCCTGCAATTCATAGTATTCTCCTTTCTTTTTCCATCATCCTGAAAAGTTGCTCACGCACGCTCTTACGCGCATGGTAAAGGTTGCTTTTAACCGAGATTTCAGTGAGGTTCGTGATCGATTCCACTTCCTTCGACGCCATTCCTTCGATATCCCTGAGGATGAAAACAAGTTTCTGTTTTTCCGGAAGCATTTCTGCAAGTCCTTTGATCAGGATGGCCAGTTCGTGATTGTCGGCCGGGGTTACCGGGTCACACTGCTGCATTGCCCCAGTTGATTGAGATACCAGGTCAATCGGTATCATGGTGTGCCTGTGCATTGCCCGCAACCGGTCCGTCGACGTATTAGCCAGGATCCTGTACATCCAGGGGATGAACTCCCTGGAAGGATCAAAAGAACCGATCTTCTGCCAGATCTTGATGAAGCTTTCCTGGACAGCGTCTTTCGCATCTTCTTCATTACCAAGAATCCTGAATGCGAACCGGTATGCTTTTTGCTGGTACATCTCCACCAGTTTTCTGAATGCTGTACGATCTCCGTTCCTTACGCACCTGATAATTTCCTGAAGATTCTCTGGTATCATTTTTGTTGTTCTGATAAGATATATACGGTGAAATTAAGAAAAAGTAAAATAGACATCCATATGGTCAACCCGGATTTAAAAATATTGCAAAGTGTAAAATGCAAAGTCAAATGTTAAAATTATCCGTTTCTTTGCATTTTGAATTTGCATTATGAATTTTGAATTTCCCCCCATGACAGCCATCGATCACGATGCCACCTGTTTCCGGACATGAGCTTGATAAAACAAAGCATATAGGAAGCTTATACAAAGCTTATACAAAGCCTATGCAAAGCTTATACAAAGCTTATACAAAGCACGAATAAACATCAACCAAAATTCAATGAATTGTAATAAAACAGCGTTGTTTAATTGACAATTATTACATTTCCGTTAACCGTAAGTAATCCGTAATCATGCAGGATGGCATTGTTCCGGATTGTCAAATTTCCGTAAACGGTAACCGTGAACCCAAAATTTATGGTGAATGTAGATCCGTCAAGGACCATGTCATTGCATACCATGATGCTGGAGTTGACGATGCATGCATTGGGCGTACCTGTCGGGATGAGAACGCTTTCGGAACCTGTCGGAACCCCGCCTGGCGTCCAGTTGATCCCGTTGTTCCAATCTGTTGAGATACTCCCGTTCCAGGTCTTTGGCGGGGGTGAGAATTCGTAGGCTCCGATATCGGGAGGATTTCCCCGAATGCCCCCTGTGTAATCAGTGGTTATTGCGGGAACTGCAATGCCGGCGCCATCCAGGCCGGAGACTGACGGGTGAAGGTCGGTGGTGGAAACGAATCCCGGGTTTACCGATTTTGAATTTGCATCCTGGCCGGAAGCGGTTCTCCAGGCAGCAATATCCACCTGGTCGGTTGTATTCCAGATGGCCAGGGGTGCTCCCATCGTGAAAAGATCATTGTAATTGCTGGTGAATGTCCCCGTTATGGCTGTATTCCCGATGGCATAGTGTTTTCCCGTGCCGCCGATCCGGCTGTTATAACAGATGTTGTTCTTATGTGTCTCATTGGTGACATCTCTCTTGAGGTATCCATAACTACTGGAAACTCCTGAACATGTCCCTCCCAGGTAAATGCTGTTGAAATAGAGGAAAACATTATTTCCCGAATATCCGAAATCGTCAATACCCTTGTAAACATTGTTATTGGTGATTCCATGACCAAGGGAGATGAGATTGTTGGAAATTGTACAGGGTTGCGTGGCCAGGGCCGCCCCTGCATAATAGATCCCCGTGTTATCCTTGATTCCTGTTGAAGAAGATGAAGCGCCGCAACCCATGATCAGGTTAGCGTCAATGGTATATGTCAACCCGCTGCCAAGATAGATTCCCTGGAATTTACCAGGATTGACAGCTGTTTGAAGGATGTTTGAAATGATTGAATTTTTTATGGTGGCGCTGCAACTTGCCCCGCAGGATATCCCAATAACATCACCTGTGCCGGCTACCGTGATACTCCCGGGGGTTGACAAACTGCCGATCGTATTCCCTGTGGCTGTGCCCAGGTAGTGAACCCCTACTCCCAGGCATATTCCTATAAATGAACAGTTTCCTGTCGAGGTAAGGTTGATATTTTGTACCGTATTCCCCTGTACGGAGGTTCCTGTTCCCGATCCTGCATTCACATAGATCCCTTGGAAACTGCTGCTGTTTGAGTTCAACCAGGGAGTACCGCCGCAATAGGGAGCAGATCCACCGACATAGTTGCCGCTGATCAGGTTGCCATTTGAACTTGAAGAACCATAGAAAAGAATCCCGGTCTGGTAGGTAGAGGCAGTGAAGGTATTGAAGACATGATTATCTGTGATCGTCCAGTTATCACCATTTCCTGTTGAGGCCACATAAATCCCCTGCCCTTGAAAATTAAAGATCTGGTTGCCACTGATCGTGATTTCGGAATTGCTGCCCAGTCCACTTGAATAAATTCCAATGGCCGGTATGGCTGTTATATCACTTCTGTCGCGGATCACATTGTTCAGGATCACATTATGGTCATTACCGGTCCCTCCCGAATTGCTGAGGAACAGTATGTCACCGGAACCGGAGTTGGCATTGCACCCCTCGATCACCAGGTTCTTTAGTGTATCTATGGTTGCATCATTCTGGAAAGTGAAAACCGGGTAATTATTACTCGTATTCCTGAAAGTAAGGAAGTTTCCCACACCCGGATATTCGCCGTCAAAGATTACCCTGTCCGCCCCGTTTAACCGGATCAGACCGGCGGCAGATCCTGAAATCAGCTTATCGATCTTATCAAGAGGCCGGATTGTTAATTTAAACCCGGAACCTCCGTATTCTGTCCATTGATTCAATGCATTGGCACCATCTTCCATAAGATCGGAAGAGATATAGGCAGTAACATTGCCGCTCACCCGGTTGTCATTGATCGCCTTGAACAACCCGCCGTTGCCGGTCAGGTTGGGATAAGGCCCAAGGGCTCCCACGATAATGGTGCCATTGAAATCGATGATGATCCTGTAGCTGTCGGGTGTGGTTGGAGGAACGGATGCATTTGGAGGATTGATACTGAATCCCCCGGCCCCTGATGACGGAATGCAACTCACATTGGGAACAGGTATATCCTGGTCCTGGGCAACAATATAGTAGGATACGTTGTCACCCCCGGCAACGCCTGCCCCGAATGTAAAGTGATAAACGTTTGCTCCGGAACAGGTAGCTGTTGACGACTGCCATGATCCCGAATTGATCCTCCAGTACAACACGGGCAATCCCGGTCCGGTTACCGGCACACCGGAAATATCGGTGATGGTTGCCAGGAGGTTCCTGGCTGAAGTCGAATCGGTATTCGCCAGTGAAGTATATACAATGAAGGGGCCGGACATATCAACACCGTTTTCATAAGCTCCCATCGAAGGGGGTGAGTTCCTGGTAATATCCAGGATATCATCGGGGAAGCCGGAGATGGTCTGACCGCCTCCCAGCACCAGCGATCCGAGTCCGGGCCTGAGGTCGTTGATGCCGGCGAAGTAAGGGTCGGCAGATAATGAGTTTGCGTCTTTTCCTGTAGCACTTTTCCAGTTGGCAAGTGTGATCCTGTCGCCGCCAAGATATCCTACGGCACCCTGCGAACCGGTCGGGAAATAATCGTTGTAGTTGATATCAGTGAAACAGGTAGCCGGTGCAAATGAATAGATGGCATAATTTCTTGAAGTTGTGGACGGATTGTAGGTGTTGATGTCGGCATTTCTGAAGATATTATCCTTCAGGGTGATATTGGTGCCCGATGAGCCGTTCAGCAGAAACGCCGTGGAATAACATGCACTGGAGTTGCTTACAGAGCCATAAATGGAAATGCTGTTGAAATATATGTTGAGACCCCCTGTTGTCCCGTCGATGAACATCCCGACATTGGAGGTGGAGGGGGATAACCCAGGCCCCCCCAGGATCTCACTGACGACATTGTTTGAAAATGTCAGGTTGCTTGAAGCTGTGCCGGTATTGACGTATATCCCCTTGCTGATGGTCGTGCTTTGATTCTGAACCGTTTTTACGGTATTCTTGTTAAAAACAGACGAGACGACCCCATCGATGATCGACATCCCGTAGACAGGCATGTAAGGCGCAACAATATTGAATATGGTATTCTTTGAGATGGTGGCCCCGGTAACGTAAGAAAGGTTGATCCCGTAATTGGTCACATAATTCGCCACGGTGGCCGACCCGATGCTGTTTTGAACGATCTGGAGGTTATCATCTAATCCTGCCCAGGAGGCCACCACGCTGATTCCGTAATAGGCCCTGGAAATGGAATTATTCCGGATCACCAGGTCATCATTATCATCTCCTGAATTTCCTATGGTTGTGCCGGATCCTGCATAAATACCGAAGGTTGTATAAGGGTAGCCCGACCCTGTCGCAATTGTACAATTTTTTAATGTTATGAACCTGGAGCCGGCACCGGTTCCTGTGCTGCCTATCCAGACTGCCGCTGTGGTGCTGCCTAAAAGGGTATTGGTGATGCTCAGATTCCGGTCGTTTCCCCCGCTGTTCGATCCGTCGATGGTAATGTATTTTGCCCCGTTGAATTTGATGACCGAAGTGAGGGAGGAGCCGCTGATGACCACAGAGACTCCTGCTGCCGGACGGATGGTGAGCGTGGTGCCGGGACCGGCATAGGTATTCAGACCAAAAACAATGGGAAATGTTTCGGAAACGGAATAATCGGGATCCGTAAGCTCGAATGTGATGTTGCCGTTTATGCAGTAACTGGAGTTGTTATAGGCGGCAGCTGCTGCCGTGAGGGTTGCATAAGTCTTTCCGGCCCCGACCTGGACCGTTCCTGAGAGGATGTTCAATACCGTATAGTTGTATGGAGCAGTCGGTGGTGAAGTGACGTTATTCACATCTGTGGCTACCATGCCGGGACCGGGGTTGGAGCAAATATTCATGGGTGAATAGACATCCTGTGCGATGACATAATAGTAAACCATATCTGGGTTTGCGACGCCTCCCATATCGGCTGTGACAATGGTAAATGACCATGTGCCGTTTTTCCCGTCCCCTGAAAGCAAGGTGCCCGGCTGGGAGTGCCATGCGGCCGAATTTTTTTTGTAATATATCCTTGGTACAAGTGAACCGGATACCGGCACACCGCTCGCGTCGGTAATTGTTCCGGTAACGACCCGGTCGGCGTTTGTACACGAGTTGGCAAGCGGGGTGTAGGTGATCGCAGGGGCTGAAATATCTGCAATGATAAAATTTCCTTCATCGGCACCGATGTCCGGCGCTGATCCTGTTCCGGAATACCCCGTTTCACCCTGCCGGATGTTCCCGTCATAATCATCGGTAATTGCCAACGGGCTGGTGATCCGTATGCCCGCGCTTTCGCATTGTGTCGGGAGGGTCGGGGAGATATGAATATCGTAGGGTTCGGTCGAGGTGTTGACAAAGGGGGTGCTTTCAGTGATGGAAAAGGCATCCCGCGGAGCCACCCTTGTTTTAAAGCTCGCCAGGGTTTGATCTGAATTTGTGCCGTCGTAACAGATCAGCCGGTATAAACCGGGTGTACCCGCATAAAAATTGTTGTTATTCGAGGTGGAAGAATAGCTGGTAAGGGTGGTGCTGCTTCGCCTGTAT
>CAIKNA010000168.1 GCA_903828645.1 uncultured Bacteroidales bacterium | reverse complement strand
GCAGGCTTTTAACAGTTCGTTAGCCTCGGATTTCCAGGGAGATATTGTTTTTCCATTGTAAATGAACAAACCGTTTGCGGTGGTTCCGATCAGAAAGTCGTTGGCGGCGTATGGCAATATCGTCTTCACCTCAGCCCCCTCAAGTATGCTCCCTGCCTCTATGATCCGCAGTTTGTCACCGATAATCTCGTACAGGTCGCCCGTTACCGACTGCACAAACAACCGGTTCCTGGCTTTCAGCAAAAAGATCACGGAACCTGGCAATTCAACCGGTTTAACTGTGTGATGATCATAAACAAAGAGCGAGGCAAAACTCTGGAAATAGATTTTATTGCTGCACTCAACGATCTTCCATATTTCACTGTTATGAAAAGGGACATTTTGAAGCAAAGGCTTCAGGGAATGATATTTCAGTTCATGGGTTGCATCCGGTTCCCAATAGCCGAACTCTTCGTACGATCCGGTATAAATTCTTTTGTCCGGTGCAACATATACCGACCGCACAATGGTTTGATCCGGATTGCGGAAAGTGGTCCAATGGGTACCGTTGAAAACAAGCAAACCATCGTTGTTGCCCAGGTAAACATTGCCGTCCAGGTCAGTATCCACCGACCAGTTCTGGCTTCCTGCATGGTAATCCTGTTTGGTATAATGCTTGACAAGGTAGGTTGATTGCGCATGCGATCGGATGACCATGGCCATTGATAAAAAAAGGAGCAGCGAAAAACCAACGCAGTTTGTTTTCATGGATGCTGCAGGAAAGAGATACTTGAAATCACTCAACTTCCCCGCAGAACAAAATTAATGATTTTACAATTGCCGGAACGGCACTTTCCATGATGACCGATTAAAAGTTTGCTACCTTTGTTACCCCGACTTAAGTCGGGGGATAGAAGATGGAAAATCAGATCAGGTTAAGGAACCTTGGCAAATCGGAGATCAGGATCACACCGATCGGGCTGGGATGCTGGCAATTCAGCAAGCAGGGCAACATGGCAGGAAAATTCTGGCCATCGCTGGAGGACGGACTTATCAGGGACGTTGTGAGGATCAGCCTCGAAGGGGGAATCAACTGGTTCGACACTGCTGAGATTTACGGAAACGGCGCATCGGAAAGAGTACTGGCAAAATCACTCGCAGCCCTGGGAAAAAAACCGGGCGAGGTGATAATCGCAACCAAATGGTGGCCCATATTCCGCACCGCCTCGAACATCGGGAAAACCATCGGTGAACGGCTGGAAGCTTTGAGTCCCTTCCCGATCGATCTTTACCAGGTTCACCAGCCCTGGGGTTTCTCGTCCGAAATTGCAGAGATGGACGCCATGGCGGAATTGGTTCGTGCCAAAAAAATCGGCCACGTCGGCGTGAGCAACTTTTCGGCAAAAAAGATGCGCAGTGCCTGGAAAACCCTTCAAAAATCGGGAATCAACCTGGTTTCAAACCAGGTTCAGTACAGTTTGCTCCAACGAGAAATCGAGACAAACGGCGTCCTGGAAACGGCAAAGGAGCTGGGAATTACCATTATTGCCTTCTCCCCGCTGGCACAGGGGCTGGTTACGGGCAAATTCCACGACAACCCGGAGCTGTTAAAAAATATTGGTTTTCGAAGCCATACATCCAGGTTCAAACCTAAAGGACTGGAAAAAAGCCGTCCGGTGGCGGCATTGGTCCAAAAGCTCGCGGTAAAATATGATGCAACACCTTCACAGGTCGCCCTCAACTGGCTGATAAATTTCAGCGGCGATACCGTTGTTGCGATTCCGGGCGCAACAAAAGCAAGCCACGCTTCCGAAAATACCGGTGCCATGAAGTTCTCCCTGTCGGCCGAGGATATGCTTTTGCTGGATGATGTCAGCAAAGGATACAAATAACCTGTTCGACGATGAAGAAAACACTCCTTTTTTCCCTCCTGGCGCTTCTGTTATCCGGATAAGCCCTCACCCAAACCAACACCCTGTTCGACGATACCCGGCTGTCGGCAATTCACATTACGATCTCCCCCGACTCGCTGGCGGTGATTTATGATTCGGTGCTGAGCGACCACTATTATATGGCCAGATTCATCTTCGATGACAACCTACATCCCGATACCCTTGAAAATGTGGGTTTCCGTCTCAGGGGGAACAGCTCCGGTTATTCTAAGAAAAAATCGTTCAAGATCAGTTTCAATGAATATGTGTCGGGGCGCAAATACCAGGGGGTTAAAAAGATAAATCTCAACGGGGAGCATAACGACCCCACGTTGATCCGTGAAAAGCTCTGCTACGATATCTGGAAAAAAGCGGGAATGGTACGGCCGACCTTTGCAGGGGATATCACGGGCGTAATGAATGTCGATCATTTCCTGAAAGCACTGGCAATTGATGTTGCGACCGGAAACTGGGATGACTACGGGTACAACAAGAACAACTACTATCTTTATCAGAACCCGGTGGATTCGACCTTTGATTTCATCACCTATGATCCCGACACGATCTTCCCGCGGATTGATGCCATGAAACAGCAGATCCAGCAGGCAGCCATGGAGGACACGTGGCGTACCCTCGATTATGGCTACACAGTGGCGGATTTCAACAACTCTTACAGCCAGGCAACGGATGCACATACACCCTACGGACTCAAGCCGTTTTTTGGCACACGCAAACAATCGATCCTGATCCAGCTTCATCCCTCGGGCATATCAGGCAAAGATGCAGCGAGCAATGGAGTTGAAGTGTTTCCCAACCCCGCCGGTGAAACCATCTCCATTATACTGAGTGATCCCCTTGCCCACGCTGAGAATGTTGAAATATTTGATATGTATGGAAAGGAGCAACTGGATTTTCAACTGGCTGGTGACAAAGAAACCCTTATTGTCCAAAGTCTTGCGCGAGGAATGTATCTCCTCCGTGTCAGAGCGTCCGGGCTGTTCTACCAGGGTAAGTTTATAAAGAAATAACCTCCCGGCGGATCGTTTTTCATGGAGTTGATAGGATCGATTTTTTTTTTTCAGTTCCTGGTTTAATTCATATATTTGTTTCCTGAGAAGTATTATCGGAATGACACCCTATTCCCAAATCAGGACATCATGGACAGTTTTTCAATTTTTATCGTGGAGGATGATCAATTCTATGGAGATTATCTGAATCATTTTCTGTCGTCAAACCCGGATTATAAGATCGCCCAGTTTTCACTGGGAAAGGATTTCATTGACAAACTTCATGAAAAGCCCGATGTGGTCACCCTTGACTACAGCCTGCCGGATATGACCGGTGCGGTGGTATTGAAAAGGATCAGGCAGATGAGCCCGGAGACCCAGGTGATCATTGTTTCAGGGCAGAAGGATGTAACCACGGCACTCGACCTGATCAAGGAAGGCGCTTATGATTACATCGTAAAGGACCAGGATACGCGGTCGCGGTTGTGGAATGTCATCCTGCGCATCCGCGAAAACCGGACATTGAAAAACCAGGTGGAGCGGTTGCAGGAGGAGGTGGTTCATAAATACGATTTTGAGAAGACCATCATAGGAAACAGCCAGGCGATCAGGGATATATATTCATTGATAGAGAAGGCCAGCAAGACCAACATCAATGTTTCAATTACCGGGGAGACGGGCACAGGCAAGGAGGTTGTGGCGAAGGCCATTCATTACAATTCTGTGCGCAGGAGAAAGCCCTTTGTTGCGGTAAACATGACTGCTTTTCCGAAAGACCTGCTGGAAAGTGAGCTCTTTGGGTATGAAAAAGGTGCATTTACCGGTGCTTTCACGCGGAAAACAGGTAAGTTCGAGGAGGCCAACCAGGGAACGCTTTTCCTGGATGAGATCGGAGATATGGATTTTGCCCTGCAAGCCAAGTTGCTTCGGGTCATCCAGGAGCGGGAAGTTGTGAGAATCGGTGGAAAAGATACGATCCCGCTCGACCTGAAAATCATTGTTGCAACCCACCGAGATCTTAAGGCGGAGGTTGCCAAAGGAACTTTCAGGGAGGATCTCTTCTTCCGTTTGCTGGGACTCCCGATCCTATTGCCACCCCTGCGCGACCGGTCGAACGACATCCTGATCCTGGCCAAACATTTTGCCGAAGTTTTTTGCAAAGAGAACAACATGCCAGCGGTCGGATTTTCCACCGAAGCCAGTGAAAAACTGCTCCGCTATCCCTATCCCGGGAACATCAGGGAACTTAAAGCGATCATTGACCTGGCTGTTGTAATGAGCAATGGCAAGGTGCTGGCCCAGGATGATATAATCTTCTCACAGATGGCCCAGCCAACCGATTTTCTCAGTGCCAAAGAGATGACCCTGGCAGAATATGACAGGATTATCATCAAATCTTACCTGGAAAAATACAACGATGATATGGTGCTCGTTGCCGACAAACTGAAGGTCGGGAAATCGACCCTTTACCGGATGAAGCAACGAAAACTGATTTGAAAACCGCCGCAGCCATGAAAAATAACGAGGAACGATTGTATGATCTTGAGGATCTCCTGGATGCCGCAGCCGGGGATAAGGTTTTTATCGGCAAAATGATCGGGAATTTTATCGCGGAGACCGGGATTGTACTGCAGAAGATCAGCATCCTGAGGGTCGGCGGGGATTATGCCGGTATTAAAGCCGTTTTGCATAAAATCAAACCAACCATGAAGGTGATGGGAATCGCCACTGTGGTCGGAATCATAGAGGAGATCGAGGAAATGAACCTCCTGGCAATGAATGAGTCGCGGTTTTCGGAACTTTTTCTGAAAATGGAGAAAACGCTGACGTTGGTTAATGAAGAACTCGGGAAGCTTAAATCGATATCCGGATGAGAACCTTTGCCATATTATTTTGTATGGTTGTTTCCGGCCTCCTGCAGGGCCAGGTGACTTTCAACGACCAGGACCTGGAAACCCTTGCAAAAAGGGAGCAGGATGCCTATGCAGGGAAACTCTTTCCGCGGCATACGGAAAGAGCCTCAAATTATGATGTCAGGTGGTACCGCTGCTGGTGGAACATCGACCCGGCAGTAAGAGAAATTTCGGGAAATGTCACTACGCTGTTTGTTCCGGGGGCCCCGGGGCTGGATTCTCTGGTCTTTGATCTGAACCATGCGCTGACAGTCGATTCGGTAAGATACCACAACCAGGCAACCCCCTGGCTGCATGCTGCGGATCTGCTGACGATCCGTTTTTCTGCGACCCTTCCCCAACAAACTGCCGATTCCGTTACTGTATATTATCACGGGGTTCCTCCCGACAACGGTTTTGGTGCCTTTACACAGGGCACGCACAACGGGGCGCCTGTGATTTGGACGCTTTCGGAACCTTATGGGGCAAGCGACTGGTGGCCCTGCAAAAACGGGCTTACAGACAAGGCCGACTCTGTGGATATTTTTATCAGCACCCCGTCGGCATACCGTGCCGCAAGCAATGGCGTTCTCAAGTCGGTCCTTCAGGCCGGGACAAATACCGTGTTTCACTGGAAACACCGCTATCCCGTTGCCGCCTATCTTGTTTGCCTCGCCGTGACCAACTATGCCAGATATGCCTACCAGGTTCCTTTTTACGCCGACACCCTCGAGGTTGTCAATTATATATACCCGGAAGATTCGGCATCTGCCGCCACTGAAACGGGGAGCATTGTATCCATGATCCAGCTCTACGATACCCTGTTCGGGATATACCCGTTTCAGCGCGAGAAATATGGCCATGCACAATTCGGGTGGGGTGGAGGCATGGAGCACCAGACCATGACCTTTGTAACATCATTTGGTTTTGAACTGCTGGCCCACGAACTCGGGCATCAATGGTTTGGAGATAAAGTCACCTGCGGGAGCTGGACCGATATCTGGCTGAACGAAGGGTTTGCCACCTATCTCTCCGGACTTTGTTACGAACACCTTGCGCCGACCTGGTGGACGCGTTTCAGGGAAGTACGGGTTAAAAGCGTAACAGCCTACCCGGGCGGTTCGGTATATTGTGCCGATACGGCAAATATCAACCGTTTGTTCGACAGCCGGCTTTCATATGCCAAAGGAGCACTGGTTTTGCACCAGCTGAGGTGGCTCATGGGGGATGCCGCTTTTTTTACCGCGTTGAACAACTATCTTCATGATCCCGGCCTGGCCTATGGTTTTGCGCGTACCGAAAACCTGAAGTCGCATCTCGAAAGTGCCTGTGGAGAGGAACTTACCTGGTATTTCAACGATTGGTTCACCGGGGAAGGCTACCCGTCCTACCACATCAGCTGGACCCAGCCTGGTGATTCTGTTTTGTTTACCGTCACTCAGACCCAGTCGCACCCATCCGTCTCATTTTTCAGGATGATCATGCCCGTGCAGTTTAAAAATGCATCCCGCGATACCCTGGTCCGCTTTTTAAACACATTTTCAGGGCAATCGTTTGCCGTGAGAATCCCTTTTAAGGTCGATTCGGTCATTTTCGATCCCAACTATGAACTGATCTCGGCCAGCAACACCGTTATTGGCGCAGTTACTGAGTTTACCGGGCATAGCTTTCTGAAAATCTACCCCAACCCGGCAACCGACAAGTTAACCTTTAATTTTCAGGGATTTCCGCCCAAAGACCCTGGGAAAATATCCATCTACGATTATTCAGGACGTCTTAAGGATGAGTTCTACTTTCACCGCGAAACTGAAATAACCATCAACACCTGCAAATATTCATCGGGACTCTATTTCTATCTCCTCACCCGTTTTGGCCGCCCCATCACCGGGAAATTCATGATCGTAAGGTGATCCGTAATTCCGGCATGAGATTAAAACCGGGACGCGTGACGCGTGACACGTGACGCATGAAGTGTCACCTCTCACCTGACATCTCTTACCTGTCGCGAGTCCCCAGTCACCAGTCAAGTGTCACGTTTCACCCGTCACGTTTCACCCGTCACCCGTCACCTGTCACGTGTCACGAAATTAGAAATTAATTATCTTTATCGAAAATTTTCCCGTGTCAAACCCGCACCTGTTCCGTAAGAAATCCATCAGTCATATTCTGAAGGACGCATATAACCGGGAGGGGGAACAATCGGAGCTGAAAAAAAGCCTCAATGTTTTTGACCTTACGGCGCTTGGCATCGCTGCCGTGATCGGTGCCGGTATTTTCAGCACCATAGGAAATGCAGCTGCCAGCGGCGGGCCTGCGGTTTCGCTCCTTTTCCTGTTTACTGCCATGGCCTGCGCTTTTTCAGCTTTGTGTTATGCACAGTTTGCCTCGATCATTCCAATCAGCGGGAGCGCTTACACCTATGCTTATGCCAGTTTTGGAGAGCTTATCGCCTGGATCATCGGCTGGGACCTTATCATGGAATATGCCATTGGCAATATTGCCGTTGCCATATCGTGGTCAGATTATTTTACCGGGTTTCTTGGCGGCATTGGCCTGCATGTGCCTGCCTATATGGGTATCGACTACCTATCGGCCGCCCGGGGATACCACCAGGCCACCCTTGACATGATTCGGGGGGTATCCCTTGCAAACCTGCCCGATACATTGAAGGAAGCCTATATGGCATGGCAATCAGCCCCGGTGATCGGGGGGATCAGGATCATTGCCGACATTCCCGCCTTTTCCATCGTGGTCTTTATCACCGTCCTGGTATATATAGGCATTTATGAAACCAAGGTGGCGAGCAACACCATGGTGCTGCTCAAGGTGGGCATTCTGTTGATGATCATTACCGTAGGAGCATTTTACGTCGACCCGAAGAACTGGCACCCTTTTGCCCCTCATGGAGTCGCCGGGGTCCTGAAAGGAGTTTCGGGCGTTTTTTTCGCCTACATCGGGTTCGACGCCATCTCCACCACGGCCGAAGAGTGCCGCAATCCCCGGAGGGACCTGCCCAGGGCGATCATCCTGGCACTGATCATTACCACGGTGCTCTATATTCTTATCAGCCTGGTGCTTACCGGGATGGTCCACTCTTCCGACCTGGGAGTAGGAGATCCGCTGGCGTATGCCTTTCAGAAACTTCACCTGACAAAACTTTCCGGTGTGATCGCGATCAGCGCAGTGATTGCAATGGCCAGCGTGTTGCTGGTTTTCCAGGTCGGCCAGCCCCGTATCTGGATGAGCATGAGCCGCGACGGATTGCTTCCTCCGTCGTTTTCGAAAATCCATCCGCGGTTTAAAACACCTTATTTCTCAACAATAATGACAGGTATCCTGGTGGCCATTCCTTCCCTGTTCATGAACCTGACCGAGGTGACCGACCTGACCAGCATCGGCACCCTGTTTGCCTTCATCCTGGTATCAGGCGGGGTGCTTGTGCTTCAGGGCAGCTGGAAAAAAAATGACATTCCAGCCAATGAAAAGGGGTTCCAGGTGCCTTATTTCAACAGCCGCTATTTCTTACCTTTCATCTGGACCGGCGTGTTGTGTGCTCTTTTCTTCTGGAATCGTCAGGAAATCAATGCTTTCACATCCGCTTCATTTGATCTGTCAGTCTTTTTGCATCTGCTTTTCTCCCAGTTTCCCGTGCTGATTTTCATCATAGCTGCGGTGATCCTTACCTGGTACGGAATTCGCAGGGAGCTTTCGCTGATCCCGGTGCTGGGCCTGCTCACCAATTTTTACCTGATGGCACAACTCGGCGTTACCAACTGGTTAAGGTTCCTGGTGTGGCTGGCGATTGGGCTGGTGATCTTTTTTAGTTACGGGAGAAGGCACAGCAAACTGGGAAAGTAAACATGTGTAAATTGGTTCATTGTCACCTGTCACCTGTCACGCGTCACGTGTCACGCGTCATGGGTCACGCGTCACGATTTTTTTAACATCTAATTTCTAAATCCTCCATGTCCCTCACCGAAATCACCATCCTCATCATCGCCGGTATCGTTGTCGGGTTTATCAATACCCTGTCGGGTGGCGGTTCGGTAATCAGTCTATCGTTATTGCTTATTTGCGGATTGCCTGCCGATATTGCCAATGGCACCAACCGGATCAGCATCTTTTTTCAGACTTTGTCTTCGGTTGGCAGTTTTACCCGCCAAAAGATGTTCACCGACCTGCGCCCGGTATGGCTGGCGATCCCGGCAACCATCGGGGCTATTCTTGGCGCGGTGCTGGCGGTAGATGTGAACACACGGGTAATTGAGATTGCCATGGCAACGGCGATGGTGATCATGTTGTTTTTCCTCTTTTATAAACCCGATAAATGGCTGAAGCAGAATCCGCGTCTTCTTTCGGGGCCCATTCGCTGGTGGCAGCTTGTCATTTTTTTTGCTGTCGGATTCTATGGCGGGTTTATCCAGGTTGGGGTAGGCTATTTTTTGCTGATGGCACTGGTTTTGGGAGTGGGGTACGACCTGGTGAAAGCGAATGCAGTAAAAAACCTGATCGTCTTTTTTTATGCCATTTTTGCCTTGCTTGTTTTCATAGTCGATGGCAAAGTAAACTATTTATACGGGGTTATCCTTTCCATCGGCAGCATGATTGGCGCACTGGTTGCATCTTACCTCGCCGTGAAGAAGGGGGCGGGGTTCATCCGCGCGGTCATCCTGCTCTCCGTGGTTTTAACTATTTTACAGATCACCGGGTTGATCAATTTTTCCGACCTGATCCGGAAGATCCTTTAAAGGAGTTACTGTTTTTCGTATTGCTGGATTTCATCGTGTACGTACTCAAGTGACACCCCGGCCTGTGAGAACATCTCTTCCGATTCTTTCCCGTCATGGTATTTGCGTTCGCAAACCACCCGCTCGATGCCGCAGTTGATGATCAGCATGGCACAGGTGCGGCAGGGTGTCATCCGGCAATACAACGTTGCCTTCTCCAGTGGAATTCCAAGGCGTGCCGCCTGGCAGATGGCATTTTGTTCGGCATGTACCGTACGCATGCAGTGCTGCGTAATGCGTTCATCTTCATGCAACATCTTTTTCATCAGGTGTCCCACTTCATCGCAATGCGGTAACCCCCTTGGTGAACCGACGTAACCGGTAACCAGGATCTGCCTGTCGCGCGCGATCACGCATCCGCTGCGGCCGCGGTCGCATGTGGCCCGTTCTGAAACGGTGTGGGCAATCTGCATGAAGTATTCATCCCATGAGGGTCTGACGTAGGGTTTAGCTTCCATTTTGTGTTAATTAATTTGATGCAGGATTCTTTCGACTTCAACGAAAAGTTCCTCTTTTGTCCCATTGTTGTTCAATACGAAATCGGCTTCCCGGATACATGCTTTCAGGTTCTGTTTGTTCGGATCGGAGGTGTTCATCTCCCGGGCTTCGTCGTTGATGAAGGTTTCCAGTGAAATATGGTCAGTTTCTGATTTTCTTTCAATAATGCGGCGGAACCTTATTTCAGGATCCGCATCCACGGCAAACAGGAAGAAATTTCCCTTTTTTCGCAGGGAAACGATCTCACCGGGGGTGCGTATGCTTTCGATGATGCAGTCCCTGCCTGTCAGGGCTGCTTCGAAATACAACTGATCCGTAACGTACGACGGCCCGTTTTTGCTGCGCAATTCATTCGCCACAACCACCATGCTGTCGCGGTTCTCGGGCATCCCCCTCAGGTTGATCTCCTTTAACAGGAACGACCGCACGGAATAGTGGTCAAAACCACGCTTTTCGGCAAGATATTCCACTACCGTTCCTTTTCCCGCACCCAGGGTGCCTGTGATCCCTATGATAATCATAAATGAAAATTCAAAATGCAGATATCAAAGTCAAATATCAAATTTTCCCCGCCTTCAGCCCCTCGATCCACTTTGCCGCGACAACTGGCAGGTAAGCTTCAAGGGCCTGCATCATCTGAGGAAAGTCATCCCCTGTGATAAGCATGTTCCGGTGTTCCGGGCGGAGAAATCTTTCTGCAACCGCATGGTCCAGCATCTGCAGCAACGGGTTGAAAAACCCGTCGAGGTTCAGGAGGCCGATCGGCTTGTTGATGATGGAAAGCTGATTCCATGTCAGCACTTCGAATAACTCATCGAGGGTGCCATAGGCGCCGGGAAGGGCAATAAAAGCATCGGAAAGGTCGGCCATCAGGGCTTTTCGCTCCTGCATCCCTTCCACGATATGCATTTCAGTAAGATTGCTGTGGGCAACTTCGCGTTCAACAAGCGATCTGGGCATCACGCCGATCACCTTCCCGCCCCCGGCAAGCATCGTATCGGCGAGGACTCCCATCAACCCGATGTTTGCCCCGCCATAAACCAGGGTGATTTTTTCAGCTAAAAGATATTCAGCCAGTTTAACTGCCGCCTCGGAATATAGTTTTTGCCTGCCCATGCTGGAACCACAAAAAACGCAGAGAGAGTTGATCATTAAATTCTGTATTTTTGTTTTTAAATTGTGAGTCAAAGGTACTATAATTGATTTACGATTGTTGATTTACGATTTACGATTGAAGTGCTGATTTTAGTTTAGAATAAATTAATTCTTGTTTAAGTTCCGGAATCGGTTGTTTTCACTGAAATCGTAAATCGTAAATCGTAAATCGTAAATCGTAAATCGTAAATCGTTTCCCATGCTATACCCCCTGAAATTCAAACCGGTCTTCAAAGATAAAATCTGGGGTGGCCGGAAGATCAGCACCAACCTGGGACTTGATTTCTCGCCCCTTCCAAATTGCGGGGAGGCATGGGTCCTGTCGGGGGTTGCCGGCTGCCAGACGATTATCTCCAATGGATTTCTCGAGGGAAATGAACTCAACGAGATCCTGGAAATTTACATGGATGAACTGGTAGGGGAGAAGGTATACAGGAAATACCCCGCTGAGTTCCCGATCCTGGTAAAATTCATCGATGCCAACGACTGGCTTTCCATCCAGGTCCATCCCGACGATGCCCTTGCCGCCCGTCGCAACATCGGGAGCGGGAAAACGG
>CAIKNA010000167.1 GCA_903828645.1 uncultured Bacteroidales bacterium | reverse complement strand
TGAACACATCCGTTGCCGCAACATCTTCCACAAACTTCACAAAATGAGGTGAGCCTGTATCCAAAAAGAGCCCGTCCCCGTAAATATGTCCGATCCGGGTATCCTTCATTTTCAAACGGCAGACAGGCCCGAATGCGTCAATGGAAATTTCTGCCTCATGGCTGCCGTCAACAGCCCAAAAGAGGGCTTTATTTCGCACCAGTCCGAGCGATTGGGCAAAGGCTGTCATGCATCGTCCGCCATTGCCGCACATGGTGCTCTCCAGTCCGTCGGAATTGTAATAGTTCATGGCGAAATCGAATCCGGGCTTTCCGGAAAGCAGCATCATTCCATCGGCACCGATCCCGAAATGGCGGTCGCAGAGGAACAAAACATCGGATACGGCCGGCTCCCAGTGAATCAACCGGTTGTCAATGAGGATGAAGTCATTGCCTGTACCGTGGTATTTTGAAAAAGGAAGTGTCATAGGTTTCTTGCGGTTACAAAGCTAACGAAAAGCAATTAATTTATTACTTTTGCCACCCAATGATGCAGAAGATTTTCAGGTGTGTTTTCATTTTCATCTCGTTAGGATTCGTAAATATTTCCTGCGGGCAGAATTCGGTACTTCATTCATCACCTGATTCACTCAGCACTCTGGAGGTGTGTCCGCAGAAAGATATTTTCGACGTTCTCACCAAGGAAAAGCTCCATGCGCCGGAGATCCCCTCAAGAAAGGTGAGGGCCATCATCCTCCCCCTGATTGCCTATTCGCCGGCAACCGGGGTGCAGCTAGGAGCCGGCTCTGCTCTCTCATGGTCCATCGGTCACAACCCGCTCACCAAGCTTTCAGCAGGTTCTGTTCAATTGCTCTGGACCACCGAACGGCAGATCATTTCCTATGTCAGGACCAACATGTTTTTCAATGAGAACAAGTGGTTTCTTCAAACCGATTGGCGGTTGTATCTTTTTCGCCTGCCGACTTACGGGCTGGGAACCGGTCCGGAGGACAACATCCCGGGTATCCCCGAAGATCAGAATACTCCCGGAAGTCCGGTGAGTTACGAAGGAGGGAAATTCCCGATGAAATACAACTGGATCAAGATCCACAACATTTTATTCATGGAGGTAGGAAGCCATTTTTATGGGGGGCTGGGCTATCATCTCGACCATTATTACGACATTGTCGACATTGAGTTGAATCTCGACTCAACAACGAAAATAATTACTCCGCACTACGCCTATTCGATGCTTCATGGATTCAATGCTTCAACATACACAACCTCCGGCATAAGTCTCAACTTTGCATACGATACCCGCGACAACATCATCAACGCATACAAAGGGGTGTATATCAACGCCAGCTACCTTTATAATTTTACCATCCTCGGAAGCAACCGGTCAGGTTCCCGCCTGTGGACCGAATTTCGCACCTATGTGGGCTTATCGAGGAGGGTGCCGCGAAACCTGCTTGCGTTCAGGGTGTTTGGAAGCTTTAAAATCAGTGGGGAGCTGCCCTATCTGAACCTGATGTCAAACGGGTTCGATCAGGTCAACTCTTCCGGCAGGGGTTATACCCAGGGGCGCTGGCGCGGAGAAGATTTTGTTTACGGTGAAACCGAATACCGGTTTCCGATCTCCTATTGTTCAGGGATCGTGGGAGGAGTGCTTTTTGCCAATGTCACCACTGCGTCAAACCGCGACATGCATGTGCCATTGTTCGGTTACCTGAAACCCGGGTGCGGGTTTGGTCTCCGAATCATGGTGGGGAAGTATGACCGCACGAACATATTGATCGATTTCGGGATCGGGGAGATGTCGCAGGGTCTTTATCTTCAGGCGCAGGAGGTATATTAATTTTTATCGGGATTTTGCCGCCTTCTGTCGATTTATCGTTTGCCACCCTTACAAACTGGTCTATTTTTGCATCATAAGATTATTCACTGCTTTTAAAACCAAAAGCCATGGACCCTAACGAAGCTAAATATTACAACGGACCGCAACGGAAAAAGTTTGTTCTCGGCGTCATCGTCATCATTGCCGGAATCCTGCTCCTGATCGAAAAAACGGGTTTTTTACCATACGAGATCCATCATGTCATCTTCTCATGGCCGATGCTCCTCATCGCCATCGGGGTGGTCAGTTTTTTCAGCGGGGAGAGCCGTACCCCGGGAACCATCCTTATTGTGATCGGGGGTGTTTTTCTCCTTTCCCGCATTTTTGAGGTGTCTTTTAATGTCATGCACCTCGGCTGGCCGCTGATCCTGATTGTAATCGGGATTCTTATATTGGTTAAACGGTCGCCCGGAAACCTGTGGCCCAGACGTTTCCCGACCATGAACAACATGAATGTCAGCGATCTGAGCGATGGATTTATCCACGAAGAAAATATTTTCAGCGGAGGGAAACAGCGTGTAGTGCACCAGGTATTTCGCGGAGGGCAAATCAATTGCATTTTTGGAGGTTCCGAAGTGGACCTTACCCAGTCCACGCTGGCCGAAGGGATCAGTGAGCTGGAAATCAACACGATTTTCGGAGGGGTCACGCTCATCGTTCCCGCAGATTGGAAGATTCAGCTGAAGATGACTTCAATCATGGGAGGGTTTGCCGATAAACGGTCCTATGTCAAAGAGAGTCCCGACCCGTCGAGAATGCTCGTCATCAAAGGAAGTACCATCTTCGGCGGCGGCGAGATAAAAAGTTACTGAACATTTAACTGAGGAGTATGCAGCACCCGGTTTTTCTCAATAAAAGATCCGTTTCCGTTTATTTTGGTTTGTGGGCCCTCATTGCGGGGGTCCACTTTTCCATTTTCTATTTTGTCTATTACTTCCCGATCGAGGTGTCGCTGGCCGACAGCATGGTTTTCAACCTTCTCTTTTGCGCTGCAGGCATTGCCATGTGGTACATCGTCAGGTACAGCATTCCCGACCAGAAAAACATCTGGAATGTCGTTTTCAACCATCTTTCGTTTTTAACACTTACCCTGGTTGTCTGGAACGGCATTGCCTATACGATCCTCAGCGCCATTTTCGGCCGCAACAAAGTTTACATGGACCTGCTCATGGTTTCCATTCCCAACAAGATCATCAGCGGGATCATCTTTTATATCGTGATCGCCCTGGCTTATTACCTGTTTATCTACTACGTCAACCTCCAGGAAAAGGTCAAGGTCGAATCGCGCCTGCGCATGGTGCTTAAGGAGACGGAACTCAACATGCTGAAATCGCAGATCAACCCGCATTTTCTCTTCAACAGCCTCAATTCCATCAGTTCGCTCACCATCACCAACCCTGAAAAGGCCAGGGAGATGGTGATCAAGTTATCGGATTTCCTGAGGTATTCCGTTTCAAACAATGCCACCAGTTTCACCACCCTTGAGCAGGAGATGATCAACATCCGCAGGTACCTTGAAATTGAAAAGGTTCGCTTTGGCGACAAGCTTTTGTTCGGTTTCAAACTTGACGGAGCCTGCCGCACCCACCAGGTCCCGGTGATGTTGCTGCAACCCTTGTTTGAAAATGCGATCAAACACGGGGTCTATGAAAGTACCGAACAGGTAAGCATCGACATGGATTGCGAATACAGGGATGGCTATCTCGAAATCCGCATCGTGAACGATTTTGACCCTCATGCCCACCCTCGCAAGGGAACCGGTATCGGGTTGAACAACATCCGCGAGCGGCTGAGGCTGCTTTATAAAAATGATAAACTCCTCCGCACAGTGGTCGACGGAACCCGATTCTCCGTATATTTGAGTCTGCCAAACACCGACAATAAAGGCAGTTTGTAAATCCCCAATCGTAAATCGTAAATCGTAAATCGTAAATCGTAAATCGTAAATCGTAAATCATTTCCCCATGCCACTCCGCACCATTCTCATCGACGATGAGCAGCCCGCCAGGGATATCGTAAAACACTACCTGAAGGATTTCACTGAAATAGAGATCGCGGGTGAATTTACCGACGGTTTCAGCGGTCTGAAAGCGATCCAGGAATTGAAACCCGACCTGGTGTTTCTCGACGTGCAGATGCCAAAACTTACCGGGCTTGAGCTCCTCGATCTGCTCGACCAGCCGCCGTTGATCATATTCAGCACGGCTTACGATCAATATGCCATCAAGGCTTTCGAAATGAATGCCATCGATTACCTGTTGAAACCTTACTCGAAAGAACGGTTCACGCAGGCGGTTCAGAAGGCGCTGGCCCAGGCAGCCAGCGGGATCAGGGCATCGGCGCCGGTGGCAAGCCTGGTGAAGACCCTTGACGATAATCCGGAATTCCTGCAGCGGATCGCCGTTAAATCGCGTCACAAAGTGAGCGTTGTTCCAATTGACGAAATTATTTACCTGGAGGCCGAGGGCGATTATGTGATGTTGCATACCAAAGATGCAAAACACCTCAAGGAGAAAACCATGAAATATTTTGAAGGCCATCTCGATCCGGCTCAATTTATCCGCATCCACCGCTCCTATATCGTCAATGCCCGTTTTATCGACCGGATCGAATACTATGACAAGGAAAATTATGCCGTGCTTACGAAGAATGGGGCCAGGCTGAGGGCAAGCACTTCGGGATATAAAATCCTGAAGCAGGTGTTGAATATGTAGAATCGCTAACTTTGGCAAAAATTACCCGATGGAATTTCTTCACAATGCATACCTGCATATTGTTCTGAGTTCAATTGCAGTATACCTTTTCATTATCCTGGCGATCCGCCTGTTCGGTAAAAAGGAGTTGTCGCAGCTTTCGGTCTTTGACCTTGTTTTTATCCTGCTCATCAGCAACGCGGTGCAAAATGCCATGGTGCTGGGCAATGAAACCCTGTTCGGCGGGCTTGCTGCCGCGTTGTCTCTCTTTGTTCTGAACTATATCCTGAAAAAACTCCAGCTTAAATTTCCTAAATTCGGAAAGTTTGTACAGGGCGATGCGGTCATGCTGGTTTACCACGGAAAGATCATCCCGTCGCATCTCCGCATGGCTGGCATTTCAGAAGACGAAGTGATGCAGGCCATCCGCGAACACGGGGTTGCCTCCATCAGCGAGGTAGACCTTGCCGTGATCGAAGTTGACGGGAATATCAGTGTTCTTTCAAACGATTTTAAGAAAAGGAGCCATCGCCGCCGCAAGGCGCATAAAGTACTTGCAACGCAAAGTTAAGGGTTCCCAACCCTGAAGGCGGGCGGTTCGTAGCCTTTGGACCGGTTTTCCTCCGGAATTGCGATGGTGTTCCCGTCGCGGATGGCGTTGAAATGGGGCGACATGATCTCAACCCCGGCATTGTTGAACGAATCCTGTATGTTCTGATGAAGATTCGAGAAGATTACCGCCATCTGGTTGGGCGACCGGGTGTACGCATTGACCTGGTAACTGATATAAAAGTCGTTCAATGCAGTTTGCAGGACAAACGGGGTTGGATTCTTAAGGATCAGGTCGGTACGAATCGCTGCATCGATCAGTAACTGGTGGATTTGCCGCCAGGGGGTGTCATAACCAATGGTGACGGTGGTATGGATGATCAAACCCTCCATTGGGGCGCAGGTGCTGTAGTTGATCACCTCCGTATTCATGATCTTGGTATTCGGAACGGTGATCTCTTCGTTTTTAATCGTTTTTATTTTGGTTACCAGCATCGATTTTTCAATGATATCACCGGTTACATCCCCAATCTTTACCCGATCACCCAGCTTGAATGAACGGGTGTAGGTAATCGTGAGCCCCGCCATGAAATTCGACAGCGCGCTTGCGGATGTTAATGAAAAGACCAGTCCGAAAAATACCGAAACCCCCTGGAAAACCTGTGAACCGGAGCCCGGTAAAAAGGGCCATGTGGCGACAATGGTGAAAATTATGATCAGGACCCGTAAAATGTTAAAGGTTGGCAAAGCCCAGTCGGCATAGAAACCCGGAATTTTCAGCGTCTCCTTCTCGATTTCGACCTTGAAAAATTTAAAAAGGCGGATGATCAGCCGGGCGACAACTAAAATCACCAGGATGGTGATCAGGTTGGGGATATAATTCCAAAAAGAGAGCATGATGTTTTTCAGCGGGTCGATGACAAACCCAAGGATGGCCACGCTGAATGATTTTGTCCAGGGCAGCAGGTAAAAAATGGTCACCAGGGTGATGATCAGCAGGCACAGGATCAGGATCCATTTGAATACCTTCAACATGGCCAGCAGGATTGCCAGTTGCCTGTGGCGGTTGAAGAATTCGTAATCTTTCATGCGCTTGTTTTTCATGAGCTTCTCCTGCCACACAACAGCTTTGCCATTAAGAAATGTGAAAAGCCTGTTAATCAGAGAAATAATTATTATAAGCAAAATCAGTATTCCCCCGGATATTGCAACATTCTTCATGATTTCGCCAAAACTGGTCACCGTCCGGTAATGCTGGATGGCATAAATGATCTTAGTCCTGCGCGACTTGGCAACGAGATCCCTCGATGTCCCTTCAGCTTTGGCATCGTTGCTGTCTATGGAGGTTATTACGGATTCGCCGTACATCACATCGTACGTTACCTCCCCTTTGAAAATCCTGACCGAGTCGCCCCGGAAAAACGGGTCACCGGCAATGGTTTTAATTTTTTGCTCCGCTGATTCTGCTCTTTCAACCGGGGTGAATGGCCCGATTCGCGTATAAATGTTAAAAATCCGGATGCCGAATGGCGCCACAACAGCCCCTTTCATCGGTTTGCTCACCGAATCCCCCGCTAGCCTGACCCCCTTGTGAAGGGTATCCTGGGCAGCCCGGGTTGCAAAGTGGCAGGTCAGCAAAAACATGCTGCATATGAAATAGTAAAATGTCTTTTGTTTCATGGTTTCCGATATTCCAAACGGATGCCAAATTAAGTAAAAAATGAATAGATCGTTTAAAAGTATTTAGGAAAATTAGCCGGTTGCGTCTCCGTGATTATTTATCTTTGTTCCAGATTGGCATTAGCCGAAACTGTTTTAACAAAACAATTACCGACCTATGAGAAGATTCCTTGTTTTTATCCTGTTCCCGTTATTGTCCATCCCGGCCATTTGCCAGGAGAATCCGCTGTGGATGAGGTACACGGCTATCTCCCCCGACGGGAAAACCATCCTTTTTTGCTACAAAGGCGACATCTGGTCTGTTCCTTCAACCGGGGGCACTGCGGTCCCGGTTACGCTCACCGAATCGTACGAATATTCACCGGTGTGGAGCCACGACGGCAAAAGCATTGCCTTTGCTTCCGACCGCAACGGGAATTTCGATGTTTTCGTGATGGCTGCCACCGGGGGAGAGGCAAGGAGGCTGACTTTCAGTTCGGCCAAAGAGATACCCTGGAGTTTTACCGCAAACAACAAGGATGTCATCTTCTCGGCCTGTCGCCAGGACGTGGTCACCAATGCCCAGTTCCCGATTTCACTGATGAGTGAACTTTATACCGTTCCGGTTTCCGGCGGAAAGGTTTCAATGCTTCTTTCCACACCCGCACTCCAGGTATGCCCTACGAGTACCGGAGACAAGATCCTTTACGAGGATATCAAGGGATACGAAAACGAATGGCGAAAACACCACACCTCAGCCATTGCCCGGGATATATGGCTCTATGATTTCAATACGAAAAAATACACCCGCCTTACCCAATTCAACGGCGAGGACAGGAACCCGGTTTTTGATGCCAACAACCAGGATTTCTACTACCTGAGCGAACAAAGCGGATCGTTCAATGTTTTTAAAAGCGCCATCTCCGATCCCTCCAAACCAGTTGCCCTTACCCGGTTTACAAAGCACCCGGTGAGGTTTCTCAGCCGTTCCGACAACAATACCCTCTGTTTTACTTACGACGGTGAGATCTATACCCTTCGGCCGGGAGGTGACCCGGTAAAGGTTCCGGTGAAAGTGATGGCCGATGGCCGTTCTGCGCAGGACCGGATTGTTCCTGTCAACGATGCATTTACCGAAATGCGGCTCTCTGCCAACGGGAAAGAGTATGCCTATATCTTCCGGGGGGAGATCTTTGTAAGCAGCATCGATGGCGGGTTTACAAAGCGTATTACAAACACCCCATACCAGGAGCGCAGTGTGAGCTTCAGCCCCGACGGGCGTTCCCTCGTTTATGCCGCCGAGGTGAACAACAGCTGGAATGTTTACACCACCTCCATTGTTCGCAGCGAGGAGCCTTACTTCTATGCCTCTACGGTATTGAAGACCGAGCCGGTCGTGGCTACCACTGCGGAGGAGTTTCAGCCCGAATTTTCACCCGATGGAAAGGAGGTTGCCTACCTCGAAAACAGGGTGGTTCTGAAGGTGATCAACCTGGCTGATAAAAAGATCAGGACCATCATGCCTGCCAGTGTCAACTACTCCTATGCCGATGGCGATCAGTATTATCAATGGTCGCCCGATGGCAAGTGGTTCCTCGTGAATTTCGCATTTCCCGAAAGGATATTCAGCCCGGAGGTTGGCCTTGTCTCCTCCGACGGGAAGGGCGAAATTAAGAATCTTACCCTGAGCGGTTACGATGATTATGTGCCAAAATGGTCGGTCGATGGCAAGATGATGATCTGGGGCTGCGACCGCAATGGCGATCGTGAACAGGGAGGTGGCATTGTCAGCGCCGATGTGTATGCCATGTTTTTCACCAAACCGGCATTCGACCGGTTCAGGCTGTCGAAGGAAGAACTCGCCCTGGTAAAAGACCAGGAAGAGAAGGCTGAAAAGGAGAAGAAAAAGAAAGAGGAGAAAAGTAAGTCCGAAGGAGATAAAAAGGGCAAAAATGCCGCAGCTGATACTGCCAAAAAGGATTCGACACGGGTGGTGATAGACTGGGATGATCTTACCGAACGCAAGATCAAACTTACGTTGCATACCTCGCAGGTGAGCGACTGGCTTCTTTCGAAAGATGGGGAGAAGCTGTTTTACCTGACCAGTTTTGAAAAAGACAATGATCTGTGGGTCACCGATCTCAGGGTCCATGAAACGAAAATGCTGGCCAAACTTGGCCTTAAGCATGCAGGGATGGAACTCTCGGCTGATGGAAAGTTTATCCTGCTTTTTGCCGATGGGAAACCGATGAAAGTTGAAGTTGAGGGCGGCAAAGCAGAGCCGCTGAAGACCAGCGGTGAAATGGTGCTGAAACCTGCGGAAGAACGCAATTACATTTTTGACCACTCCTGGCGGCAGTTCAGGGAAAAATTCTATGTGGCGGATATGCAGGGGGTGGACTGGGATTTTTACTACACGGCATACAAAAAGTTCCTGCCTTTCATCAATAACAACTATGATTTCGCCGAAATGCTCAGCGAGATGCTGGGAGAGATGAACGCCTCACACACCGGCTGCGGCTACCGTGCCAGCCGCCCGAACACTGACCAGACGGCTGACCTGGGTCTGTTTTACAGCTATGACTTTGCCGGACCCGGCCTGAAGATTGCCGAGGTGATCGAAGGAGGGCCTTTGGATATGGCAGTTTCAAAAGTGAAGGCAGGGTGCATCCTTGAAAAGGTCGATGGGGTGAAAATTACCGACACACTTGATTTCTATGCCCTGCTGAACCGCAAAACCGGCAAACTCACCCTGCTGTCCCTGTTCAGCCCGGCTACCGGCGAACGGTGGGAGGAGAGCCTGAAACCCATCAGCACCGGCGAAGCCGGCGAGTTGCTTTACCGCCGTTGGGTGAAAAACCGCCGTAACGAGGTGGACAGCCTGTCGGGTGGCAAGGTGGGTTATGTCCATGTGCGTTCCATGGATGATGCCAGCATGCGAACCGTGTTCGAGGAGGCGCTGGGACGTAATTTTGAAAAGAAGGCCCTGGTCGTCGACACCCGGTTTAACGGCGGCGGGAACATTCATGAACAACTCTCCGATTTCCTCAGCGGGAAGAAGTATATCGATATTGTACCCCACGGACAATATATCGGATCGGAACCCTACGACAAATGGGTGAAACCATCCATAGTCCTGGTTGGCGAGAGCAACTATTCCGACGCCCACCTCTTCCCTGTTGCCTATAAACTGAAGAATGTAGGGAAGACACTCGGAATGCCTGTACCGGGCACGGGAACCTTCGTATGGTGGGAAACGCAGATCGATCCCACGCTGGTATTCGGCATTCCGATGGGCGGATGGCGTACCTCCGATGGAAAATTCTGCGAAAACAACCAGCTGGAACCGGATATCAGGGTTCCCAACGATCCCGGCATTCTCTCTTCGGGCCGCGATCAGCAAATAGAGGAGGCGGTGAAGGTACTGTTGAAATAACCCGTCACGTGTCACGTGTCACGGTTACCTAGAACGTTTCATTCAGATTAAAGTAAACCCCGAAACTCCCTTTTGCGCCAACCCCGCAATCGATGGAGAGGTTTGACAGGGTTTTCCGGTTGAACATCACCCGGAGACCCACTCCCGCTGCAGGATCGATGTATTCAAATAATTTTCGAGTTCCGTCGTCGGAACTTGCCGTACAGGCGTTCATGAATGCCACCCCTCCCAGGATACCGCTATGGGGGCTGATCGGGAACCGGTATTCCGATTCTGCGTAAATCAGATTGATCCCCCTGATGCTGCCCTGGATATATCCCCTGCCTGTCCGGTTATACATGTCCCATCCAATCGCTGGCAACCCCAGGTAGGGTATGCTGCCTTTTTGTGTAAACTGGCCAATATACCAGAATCCTATCAGGTGATCAGGCCGGAATTGGGAGAGCCTCACATAGGTCCTGAATTCCGTGTTGAGCATCAGGCTGTTTTTCGTACTTCCGAGAAAAATAAAATTCGGACGGAATGCAATGTCGGCAAAATATCCCTTTGTCGGACGGATGGTGTTGTTCCGGCTGTCAAGCAACACTTCAAGACTGAATCCTGAAATGGTCTGATGGGCAGGATTGAAGTCGTTGTCGATGCAGTAGGTGTAATGGCTGGTAAGTTGCTGCGGGACTGTGTCGAGGTTCAGTTTGTGATCGAATATTTCTGTGAAATGGTCGAGACAGAAACCTGCGCCCAGGTATATCTTTTTGACAACCTTGAAATAGAAGGTCTCATAAAACCTCGAATAATTATAATTGAGGGGTTGCGTCTCCCCTGAATATGTATCGACCTGCCCTCCGTCACCAAAAAGAACCCCGCCACTTTCGGTGTGTTTTATCCCTGTACCAAGTCCGTATGTCGGTTGCGAAAATACCATGTACCTCCAGTCACCCCGCAGGATAAAAAGGGAATTGTTGGTAATTACGTTGGTGCGCAGGTTCAGGATTTTCTGATTCTTAGAGGTGAAATTGATAATCACTGAAACTGCGGAAATCGGGGTCGTTAATGGCGCTCCAAGGTAGATTCCTATGGAACTTGCTACCCCGATCAGGCCGCCGTAGGCGGGATTGTACCCGATGAATGGGGTGATGGCAAAATAGGGTTTGTAACGTTTCATCGGCAGCGCGGCAATGCTGTCACGTCTGGCTGCATTCCTGGCGCGGATGAAGATGCTCCAGACGTCGTTCTGATCAAGTTGTTTCTCCCCTGTCTGCGCATTTACGGCGAAGGAGAGCAAAATTGCAGTTAAAAGCAATGAAATGGAAAAAATTGTGAGGAAGCGAACAGGAAAATGAATCATTCGTAATGGGGACTTGAAAGTGCAAAGGTAAGGAAGTAGGACTTATGACAATTTACGATTTACGATTTACGATTTACGATTTACGATTTACGATTTGCGATTTACGATTGAAGAAGGGCTGAAATGGTTTATATTTGCTTTGTTTTCTAAATGTTATAACAAACAAATATTTTATATGTCATTGATCTGCAAATTAAAAACAATAAAAATTCTGTTTCTCGCTTTTTTCGCTATTGTTCCGTTTCTGGTTTCAGCGCAAAAAAAGGATTCTTTAAATCCGGTTCCAAAACCGTTCCATAAAAATGTCATCAAATTCAATCCCACACCGATGCTGTTATGGAGCAAAAATAACATTACCCTGAGTTATGAGCGGGTACTGAACAGGAAACAATCGATCACCCTGTCGGTTGGTTATCTGGAATTCCCGGCTCTGGTTACCGGCACGATCGCAGACCTGGTCAGCATCACCGGCCATAAAAAATACGGGATCAACCTGGCGACGGAATACCGCTTTTACCTGTCGAAAAGAAACAGCAGGCCTGTCCCCGACGGAATTTTCATTGCTCCTTTCATCAGTTATTATGGTTACCACTTTCAAAACAATTTCGATATTCTTCACACAACGCTCGACAGCGCAGGCCTCATCAAAGGGAATTTTTACATTTTCAATGCAGGGGTTGAACTGGGTTACCAGTTTGTCTTCTGGAAACGGCTGACGCTGGATTTTGTGCTCATCGGACCTTCTGCCAGCTATTACGGAGGTGGTATTAACGTTTCCGGGATTGTAGATTTAACACGACTGGAGTCGATCAATGAAGATCTATATAATAAACTCAAGGAAAAATACCCGTTGATCGGCGATTTCGTGGTAAACAAATCATTCAAGCAGAATGGAAAACTCGAACTGTTCAGTGTCGGGTTCCGGTACCTGTTTCAGATAGGGTTTCACTTTTGACAGTTTAATTGCCCGATATTTGAGCAGAACCAATTCCAGTCTGAGCAGTTCTGCCCTATTAGTATTATTCTTCATGACCAGGACAAAATTCGCCTATCCGATCACTACACTCGCCGGGAGCACTCCCAGGAACATCATTGAACTGCTGAAGAAACACAAGCCTGAACCGCGGTATTATTTTAAAACCGCACTCACTGTCATGGTCGCAACGATTTTCAGCCTGTTCAACCTCGTTGAAAAATGGATAATGGGCAAACGGATCAGGAATTTCAGACTGACCGAACCCCCTCTGTTCATCATCGGGTTCAACCGGAGCGGGACAACGCTTCTGCACAACCTGCTATGCCAGGATCCAAAAGCCGGATATACGACCACCTTCCACACAGTTTTCCCGCATTGCGTGCTGACCCAGAAATGGTGGCTCGGACCAATGACCAATCTTGCTGTACCCAAAAAACGCCCGTTTGACAATGTCTCTTTCGACATGAATTTTCCGCAGGAAGAGGAATTTGCCCTTGCCAACCTGCAACCTTTCAGTGTCTATAATTTCTTTCTTTTCCCCTCCGAATTTGACCGGTTCATTGACGAGGATTACTTCACCGGTATGTTACCGGCAATGGATATTGAACGGTGGAAAACGGAGTATCACCGCCTGGTGATTAAATCCTTACTGGACACAAATGGTACCAGGTACATCAGTAAAAATCCGCACAACATCCCCCGGATTGCGATTTTAAGGGAGATGTACCCTGGTTCCGGGTTTGTCTTTATCTATCGTGATCCTTATGCCGTGGTCGAATCGTTGTATCATTTCATCCTGGCGATTTTTCCCGGCGTCAAACTCCAGGATGTACCTGTGGATTTTTCACGAAAAAAGATAGCCAGGTTCTACGCAATTGCCATGAAACAATATTTTGAGATGAAGGAAAAAGCCGGCGGGCATTGTTTTTACGAGATAAAAATGGAGGATTTTATCAAATTGCCGGATGAATGTGCACAAGGATGTTTCGCATCTAATTCAGTTAACGATTAAACTGTAAGAAGTACAACATTTCAAGATTATATAATATTCATTACATTTGAGACAAAATTACACTCTACAAAGGAGCAACTGATAAATCTTCGTGAAAGACCGAATATTCATAATGTCGATTATCTTGTCTATATCTCTGTTATTCACAGTGGTACAACTTCATGGCTCCACTAACAGCCCAAATGCCGACAGCCTTCAACATCCTTTGAAAGCAGATAAAACTCCGGAGGAAAAGATTTCCACCTTGATGATGCTTTCAGGAGAAAACATGGGCAGGGCATTGTCAGATGCGTTAAAAACATACCAGCTTGCGGAACGAACCGGCAATGATACTGGTAAACTTAACTCCATGCTGAGGCTGGTCTGGCTCTATTATACGGAAACTGACTATAAGCAGTCCCTCGATTATGCCGTCAGGACAAAAGAACTTGCCGAAAAACTTGGCAGGAAACGGGAAATCGCACTTGCACTGGATGCCCTGGGAGCAATTTATGACGACTTTGGCGACCATGATAAGAGTTCTGAATTTTTCTTCAAGAGTCTGAAACTTTATGAACAGGTAAATGATTCGAGGGGTATCGCCGAAGCGTCGAGCCGGATAGGCGTATCTTATTACAAACAAAAGAATTACCCGAAGGCGCTTGAATATTTCTTCATTTCACTTGACCTGGCTAAAAAAACGAATTCCCAGGATGGAGTTGCCAGCAATCTGAACAGCATCGCCAATGTGTATACCGACCAGCATGAGTTTCAGAAGGCATTGGGTACTTATATGGAGGCACTTACCATTGCCGTGAAAGCGGTTGACTTGCGGCGGGAAGGGAGCATCTCCCTGAGTATCGGGTCTACCTATTTGAAAATGAGGAATTTCAACTTGTCAATTGAGTATTTTAACCGGGCGTTGACTATATTTACCAAACTAAGCAACCAACTGAGAATAACCAAATGCCAGGTTCAGTTTGGCGAATATTACCTTGCAACCAAAGAGTACATGAAAGGATTTCACATTGCTGGTCAGGCGCTGGAGAAGAGCCGGGAACTTGGTTTCAAGGATGTCGAACTCAGTGCTGCTCTGATTCTTCACCGGCTCAGCCTCGCCATGAAGGATACACTGAAGGCCTACCATTTTGCGATCCTTGAAAATCAATTGAAAGACAGCCTGGCGAGTGGCGAGAAACAAAGGAACCTGACAAAGCTTGAAGCCCAGTACCAGTTCGACAAGGAACAAACCAGGAAGGCCATCATGCAGCAACGTAAAGACTATTTTACCATTATCTCTATCATAATTTTATTGTCAACCATCACCATCCTGTTTCTAATCTGGGGGCGCCAGAAGGCAAAAGCAAAAAATGCCATTCTCGAAAAGGAAAGTCTCCAGAAGGAACTGGATTTCAAGAATAAAGAAATGGTAATCAATGTCATGTCGCTCATGAAGAAGAATGAGATGCTGGCCGACCTCTCCGAAAAACTGATCAAGATCGACAACGAAGCTTCCACACCTGAGGGGAAAGACACTATTAAGAAGGTAGCCAAAGAGTTGCAGAAAAGCCAGGAAGAGGAGATATGGAAAGAGTTTTCCATGCGGTTCAAGGAGGTGCATGGCGAATTCTACGATAAACTGCTGTTTAAATTCCCTACATTGGGTCCCAATGATTTGAAACTATGTGCATTTCTTCGTTTGAACATGTCGTCCAAAGACATTGCCGCACTCACCGGTCAGCGGGTCAGTTCACTCGAAACCGCCAGGCATCGCCTGAGGCAAAAACTCGGAATTTCCAATTCAGATGTCAACCTGATTACCTTCCTTTCCCAGGTTTAAAAAAGTAATTCTGATTTCTTCAATTTGTTTGAATTTCAACAGGATGGGTTTTTCAGTCATCCTTTGTACAGGTTTTGTGCAGGTGTATTTTCCCCCGCTCACAGGTTTTGTACAGGTAAATTGCTTGTATGTATGTTGAGTTGAGGTGAAATTTGCATCATGAAAAAACTAAGCCAAATTTCTATTTTCGTTTTGTTACTGGGTAGTACCGCTTTTGCGCAACTGACCGGAACCAAGACCATCCCGGGAAGCTATCCGACCCTTGAAGCTGCCATTGCCGCGTTAAATGCCAATGGGGTGGGATCAGGAGGGGTCACCTTCAGTGTGGCTGCCGGTTATACCGAAACCTTCACCTCTCTCTCATCAGGGATGATCGCTACCACCACCGGCTCGGCTGCAAGCCCGATCGTATTCACCAGGAGCAGCGGTACGGGACCGAATCCTTTAATTACAGCAGCCGAAGGAACAGTTTCCCCGGCAGAATATGTCATTTGCCTGAGGGGAGCTGATTATGTTACAATCGACGGTATTGATGTAACCGATGCCACCGCCACGGTTGAATGGGGATACGCCCTGTTGAAGACCTCAGCAAATGATGGAGCGCAGCACAATACGATCAGGAATTGCAACATTACCATGGTGAAGGATAACATGGCATCAGCCGGGATATTCTCAGGAAATTTCACCCCCGATGACCCTGCTACCCCGCTCAACATCACCAAATTACCCGGAACGAACTCCGGCAACAGGTTTTACGGAAATACCATCTCCAACTGTTATAATGGTATTGTGATCACTGGCTATGAGGACCTGGTACCTCCCTATGGGTTATATGACCAGGATAACGAAATCGGCACCGACGGTGCGAACTTCATCAGCAATTTCGGCGGGAGCAGCGATGCAAACAATGGCATCTATACAGCATTCCAGAACAACCAGAAAATCGCCAACAACAGCATTTCCGGCCCTTCCGAAGGTTCCGGAACCTGTGCGGGAATCCAGGTAGGAACCGCAAATGATGCGGGTCTGGATCTATATAACAATACGATTAGCATTGAGTACAATGGCACAGGTGCATTTTATGGTATCAGGGATGTTCATGGCAATACCTATTCCGGGCAAACCGTGATGAATGTATACAACAACACGGTTTCGAATTGCAGTTATGCAACCGCCGTAACGGCAAGTTGCTTCTATTTGTATCTCAACGGGGGCGGAGCCACTTGCAATGTTCATGACAACATAGTCACCAACAACATCTATGGAGGGGCTACCGGAGCTGCCGGCTCCCTGTATGGCATCTATTTTAACGGTGACCAGGATAACACCGGGAACGTTTTGTTTCGAGCAAACCAGGTGACCAATATCACCAGGGCCCAGATATCGCCGGCCGGCGGCACGACGGTTTACATGTGGGTCAACGGGGGAGGATCGCAGAGCGATATCAGCAACAATACCGTTGACAACAACATTGTGGCTTCCAGCGGCTCCTGTTACGGGATGTATATCCTCAACAATCCAACCGGTCCGAAAAAAGTTTACAACAATACGGTCACCAATTTATTCGATGCCAACGGATCTGTGGTATATGGAATATATACCGGGAATGGCTTTAACACCAGTGTTTATAATAACAAAATTCAGAATATCAACGCATCCGGCTTATCCAGCGTGGTTTATGGTTTGGATTTGTCCAGTGTTTCTGTGGGTTCACTTTTCGATATGTACTGTTACAACAACTTTGTCGGTGACCTGAAAAGTACTGCTGTCACGGGTACAGTTTCCATTTATGGCATTTACGGACTGGCCACCAATGTGCGCAATCTGGGTGTTTATAACAATACCGTCTTTTTAAACGCCTCATCCTCCGGCAGTACTTTTGGTACGGTCGGCCTGTACCTCAGCTCAAATCCACACTTTCTCGAACTGAAGAACAATGTTGTCGTGAATAATTCAGATGCGGCAGGTTCCGGTTTTACTACCGCACTTGCCTTTCAGTCTTCCGACCTGGCCAACTATGCTTTCACCTCCAACAATAACGATTATTACGCCGGAACTCCGGGTCCACAGCATGTGATCTGCATGTCGGGATCCAATACAGACCAGACCCTTGCCAGTTTTAAGACCAGGGTTTTGCCCCGTGAATCACTCTCTGTTACTGAGAATCCCCCTTTTGTCAAAGTGGCGACATCACCGATGGATCTGCACATCACTGCAACCATCCCGACCCAGATTGAGAGCGCCGGGGTTCCTGTTACGATGCCTGATATCCGTACCGACTTTGACAACGATGCCAGGTATCCGAATGGGGGTTATCCTGTGAATCCTTCATACCCGGCCACTGCGCCCGATCTTGGGGCGGATGAATTCGGAGGCATACCCCTTGACCGCACCCCTCCGGTTATCAGTTATACGCCGTTAATGAACACCTCTTCACTGGTTTCACGAACGCTGACAGCCAGCATAACCGATGCGAACGGGGTTCCTGTTTCGGGAACCGGAGTTCCAAGGCTTGCCTGGAAGAAGTCCGTCAATGGCACCTGGACTTATGTCACAGGAACTTCGTTGGGAGGGAACCAATACAATTTCAGTTTCGGAGGCGGAGCAGCAATGAACGATACCATTTTTTATTATGTTATTGCCCAGGACAACTGGAGTGTTCCAAACGTCGGAACCTTCCCGATGATTGGCTCGGCCGGGTTTACCTCCAGCCCACCTGCTTGCGCCACCCCCCCCTTGACACCGGGCCGCTATAAAATCATCCAGGGAATTTGCGGAACATTCACTGTAGGTAACGGTCAAACATACCCGACGCTTACTGCTGCGATCAATGATGTCGGCAGCAGGGAGCTGACCTGCCCTGTCACTTTGTTGCTCACCGATAACAATTACCCCTCGGAAACCTACCCGATCGTCATTAACCCGATCGCCGGGGCCACCTCCATCAACACCCTGACCATCAGGCCTGCACAGGGAAAAACACCCGTGTTCTCGACCAGCTACCAGGGAGTTTCACCGAATTACTTTAGCATGATCACGCTGAACGGGGCCCGGTGGGTCATCCTCGATGGCTCAAACAGCGGAGGCTCCGACCGGAGCATGACATTTAAAAACAACGGTTCTGTGGGTTACGCAGCTGCCATTGGAATGTACAACGACGGCACCGGAGGTGCATCAAACATCGTTGTAAAAAACTGTGTTCTCAGGGCGAATGTCGGATCACCCTATAATACCCAGGGAATCAACTTGTATTCCATTACAGGAAACGCAGGTTTCGACAACATCATCATTGACAACAATGCGATCAATTCAGCCAATTACCCGGTCAACATTACCGGAACTCCCATCAGTAAGGCGACAAACTGCCAGGTAATCAACAACACCATCGGATCAATGATTGATACGATGAGAGTGAGCCATGATGGCATAATATTGATGAATTGCAACAACACCCTGGTTCGGGGAAATGAAATCATCGGTCCTGCAAACGGCGCCAATGTTACTGGCGGGTGTTTCGGAATTTTCGTCTATACCGGTGCTACAAATACCAAAGTCAGGAATAATATTGTCCATGACTGGTATCAGACAGGTACCGATCCCCAGTCGGGCAGTTCACTAGGAATCTATTATTCCAACGATGCCACTTCCCTGACCGAAATCTCGAACAATGCCATCTATAATATCAAGTCACCCTCTTTTGACCAATCCGTAACCGGTCCAAACCCCTGGGGGATCTATGTTGGTCGCGGAGGGAACCTCCAGATCTTTCATAACAGTGTATACATGGGCGGGGCCTATCTTTCGTCGAATGTTGATGGAATTTCAGGATGCCTGGGCATCGGAAACAATATCACTAACGTCGATATCAAAGATAACATTCTGAAAAACTCATCGCAGCCGGCATCCGGGTCTCCTGGTACAAAATCGTATGCCGTAACCGTGGGGACAAATCCATCAAATGTCACCTTCGATTACAACGACTATTTCGTTGATGGCATAGGTCCGAATATCGGGTATTACGGAGGCCTTGACAAGGTTACGCTTGCCGACTGGCAATCGGCGATATCACAGGATGCCTCCACCATCAGCATCAATCCTCTCTTCACCTCCGGAACGAACCTGAAACCGACCACAACAGCCATGATCCGCAGCGGGCTCTATATTTCAACCTGTCCTGCGGATATACTTGGAGTGGTACGGACCAATCCCCCTGATGTCGGGGCCTATGAATACTCTGTGAACCCGGTTGTCGCAACAACTGCAGCAACCGGAATTGTGTCAAACGGTGCCACACTGAACAGCACAATCAACGCTGAAAACCTGACGGTTGCCAGTTTCTTCGATTACGGCCCCACCACTGCCTATGGCACCAGTGTGGCCGGGATACCTGTTACCGTAACTGGCACATCGACCACGCATGTCAGCAAACCTGTTGCCAGTCTGGCCCTCAATACTATATACCATTTCAGGGCCCGCGGTGTAACCTCCGGTGGTGTGATCTACTATGGCGCCGATATGACCTTCACAACACCGGCAACTCTTCCGGCAGAAATTACGGTTGTAAATACAATCTCCAACGACACCTGTTTCAACGCCACCCAGACCATCACGGTGGCCGGTACACCACAAACATTCGTTGTGACCCCTACTGGCAATGTAACGATGATCGCCGGGCAGAACATCATTTTCCTGCCGGGGACGACGGTACACTTTGGTGGCTACCTGCACGGGTCCATCACCTCCACCAACACCTATTGCGGAGTAACGGACTCTCCTGACGCGGCTGTTAAATCGGGCATGGCCGGGACACCATTCAATTCATCACAGCCTCTCTTCCGGGCTTACCCCAATCCGACCACCGGAGTATTCACTTTTGAATTGCAGGATGTAACCTGGACGGGAACAGCCCGGGTGGAAATTTTCGGGATGCAGGGCGATAAATTTTTAAGTACGGAAGTTGCCGGAAACGGCAAATATGAGTTATCCTTATCGGGTAAGCCATCCGGCATTTATCTGATCCGTATCAGAGCCGGCAGCAAAACTGAATCAGTAAGAATCATTAAACAGTAACTTTCTTATTTTTTATCGACAAACAACAAAATCCAACAACCATGAAAAGAAGTTTATTTGTCATGTGCATAATCCTGCTGCTCGGCAGTGCAGGATTTGCGCTTCCATTAACGGGAATAAAGACCATCGGGGTCGACTATCCTTCACTTGCGGCAGCAATTTCCGACCTTAACGACCAGGGTGTCGGGGCAGGAGGGGTGACCTTTAACCTGCCTGCCGGCTACACTGAGACCTTTGGGTCCTATTACGATGGCACGATCCTCACAACCGGTACCCTTGCCAACCCGATCATCTTCCAGAAAACCGGTGAAGGGGTTAACCCGGTGATTACTGCTGCCCAATCCGGCATCGGTTATTATGACTACATATTCGGCACATTCGGTTCCGACTACATTACCTTCGATGCGATCGATGTACAGGAAAATCCTTTGAATACGGAAACAATCTCGCGGATGGAGTTTGGATTTGCCCTATTCCTGGCATCCAGGACCGACGGTTCGCAACATGTGACCATTAAAAACTGCAATATTTCACTGAACAAGGCCGATGTATATTCGGTCGGGATAACTTCCCATAACTGGGTCCTGGATTCGCTGGGATCCAACAAGCAAGTATGGAGTTTAAGCGGTGCAAACTCGTATAACTCATTCTATAATAATCATATAAGCAATGTTTATAGCGGGATTTCACTGAATGGCTTTGCCAGTTACCCTTTCCCGTACAGCAATTATGATCAGAACAACGATATCGGTTCTGTCGCTGGAAATATCATCACTGATTTCGGAGGAGGAACGCAGGAAATGAATGGCATCTTCACCCTCTATCAAAACAACCTGATCATTGCCAACAACAGCATCACCGGCACAGTGTCTGGGAACGGCAGGTGTTCTGCCATCCAGCTGAGTACTAACAACAATCTTACCCTTGACCTGTACGGGAATTATATCAGTATTCAGTATCTGGGTTCAGGAGCATCTTCTCAATTCTATGGCATTTTTGATAATGTGGGCGGCGTGGCCAACAACAACGCCGTCAATATTCACCACAATACCATTACCGGTTGTACCTGCCCGAATGCCACATCAGCGTATGCCCGGTACGTCTATATCGGTGGAATCGGACCCACTTTTAATTGCCATCATAATTTTGTGACCAATAACACCTATGGAGGTACGGGTACCGCAATAGGCGATCTGGACTATTTCTTTGTCTCAGGTTCCCCCGACTATACCCTTGGAACGGCAAACGTTTACAGCAATACCGTCAGTGGGAATGTCAGGGTTCAATCGGTACTCGGAAATGGCAATACGACCTACATGTACATTAATCCCCAGTCAATTACGCTGAATCTGTACGACAACGTCGTGGATGACAATACACCTGCGTCAAAAGGTATCGTTTATGGAATTGAAAATCATACCACCATGAACCTGAATAAATATATTCACGGGAATACGGTTTCCAATATCCACAATGCGAACGGAATATCCAATTATGGATTTTTTTTTGACGCAGGTACCAATTACTGGATCTATGGCAACAAGTTGCTTGACTTTACCGCCAATGCCACCAACAGCACTTTGTGGGGAATGTACCTGGGCAGAACAGATCCTGGCGGGAACGCATATGTCTATAATAACTATGTGGGCGATCTGAAAACCCCCTTCGCATCTTCGACTTCCGCCATCAAAGCCATGTACCTTTTCTGTTACCAGTCAAATGTGCTGGGAGTATACAACAACACGATATTTATGAATGCAGCTTCAACCGGGACCAATTTTGGTACAGCGGGATTGTATGTGGCTGAATATCCGCTGGTAGTTGATTTGAGGAACAATATTGTTGACAATGTTTCGACCCCGAATGGTACTGGCCAGACGGTCGCACTATTGACATCATTGGCAAATCTCAATTTCACTAACCTGGGTTCAAGTTCAGATAACAACTGTTACTTTGCCGGAACACCTTCGGCAAATACTTTAATCTTTTCAGACGGAACCAAGGATAATCAGACCCTGCTCGATTACAAAAGCCGGGTTTATCCGAAGGAGTTGAGATCGGTAACAGAAAATCCGCCGTTTCTCAACAGTTCCCCATCCAAAATGAACCTTCATATTGCCACTGATGTTCCCTCCCAATGCGAAAGCGGTGGAGTAACCGTCTCAACGCCGGTGAATATCGTGACCGATTATGATGGAGATGCCCGGTTCCCGAACTCAGGCTACCCCGACAACATCTCTTACCCTGCCACCAGGCCCGATATCGGAGCGGATGAATTCGCAGGCATCCCGCTCGATCTTTCCTCGCCAATCATTCAGTACCACCCGTTGCTGAACACCTCTTCATCCGCAGCCAGAGTGCTTACGGCAAACATAACCGACCAGCACGGCGTGCCCACGTCAGGGATCGGGCTCCCGCGGATCTGCTGGAAAAAGAACTATAACGGAACGTGGACTTATGTCACCGGCACCTTCATCGGAAGCGACAATTATACCTTCACTTTCGGAGGCGGCGGGGCCCTGCACGATACCATCTACTATTTTGTCCTTGCCCAGGATAACAATGTACCCCAGAATATAGGGTCATTGCCTTTCGGCGGAGCCGGCGGATACACTGCCAACCCTCCTGCCGTCTCGACCCCTGTAGACAATGCATACAAATTTGTGATCGTTTCCGGGATTTGCGGGACATTTACTGTCGGAACCGGCAAGGACTACGCGACACTCACGGCAGCCGTCAATGATGTGAACAACAAGGAGATCATCTGCCCGGTAACATTGCTGCTTACCGATGCGCAATATAGCACTTCCGAAACTTTCCCGATCATCCTCAACCCGAATAACGGCAGCAGTGCAATAAATACCCTGACGATCAGGCCCCAGGCCGGGGCAACTTCCGTTATCAAAGGCACCAGTGTGAATGACGGAATTTTAAAGATCAACGGGTTTGACAACCTGGTGGTTGACGGTTCAAATGCCGGAGGCACAGACATGCACCTCTCCTTGCAAAACCAGAGCAGATCGACCGGCGCATATGCCATCGGGCTGTTCTGTTACGGAGGTTATGATCCTGCCAGCAATATCACCATAAAAAACAGCAAGATCAAAGCCTTTGCATCAGTCGCACAGGTCACCTACGGGGTCCTGCTTAGCGGAAACGGGATCGGTTATGACAATTGCGTGATCAGCAACGATTCCATCAATACAGCCACGATCGGTGTCTATTTTGCCGGCAGTACAAGCGGAATCACCCACAACGGGCAGATTACCAATAATGTTATCGGTGCGTTGACTTCCGGCCAGGAACTCACCAACCAGGGGGTTCATCTGCAGTATGTTGACAACACCCTTATCGCCGGAAACCAGATCATGGGAGCGGGAGCAGGAGGAGACAGCATCTCCCTTTGCGGGGTGTATGTATCGACCGGCAGCACCAATACCATGATCCGTAAGAATAAAATCCATGACTGGAAATATACCCGTGAAGATGGGGTAGGGGTCTGGGGTATTTCGTACAATTCCGATGCAAGCACAGTTACAGAAATTTCCAATAACGTGATCTACAACATTGAAGGTCCGGGAGCAGCTCCCGGGTTATCCCCCAACAATGGTTACGGGATATATGTCAGCAGCGGAGGAAACCTGAAAATCCTGTTCAACAGCATTCATCTTACAGGGAATGTCCTCTCCCTGGACGGCATGTATGATGCTTCGTCGGCATGTATCGGGATTCATCCCACATCCGCATTTACAGGCAACCTCGAAATACGGAATAATATCCTGCAGAATACGCAGAAAGGAATCGGCGGAGCCTGCTCCAGGGACGGGAGTGCATATGCGATCATGACCAATGCTGATGCAAGCGCTTTCTCAGTCATCAACAACAATGATTACTTTGGTGACGGTTGCCGCGGGAGGATTGGAGGATATAGTTCAAGCATCAGTTTTAGTACAATTGCCGAATGGCGGACCTTCACCAGCCAGGATGTAAATTCTCTCAATATTGATCCGATGTTTACCTCCCTCACCAACCTGGTACCGACTACCACTGCCATGGGCAATGCAGGTTCCTATATTTCGTACTTGCCGACCGATATCATCGGGGTAACCCGGAGCAATCCCCCGGATATGGGCGCCTATGAATTTGCCACGGACCCGGTGGTTACCACCACTGCAGCGACCGGGATGACAGCTGCTGCAGCTACCCTTAACGGATCGGCCAATGCAAATAATTTCCTGTGCAATGTTTTCTTTGATTACGGACTTTCCTCATCTTATGGAACCAGCATCGCCGGTAACCCCGCCATTGTTACAGGCACAGGAACAACAAGCATTATTGGCAGCGCTACAGGACTTCAACCCCTCACCACCTACCATTACAGGCTGAGAGGTATTGCCACCACAGGATTGACCGTTTATGGGAATGACCTGACCTTTACCACAATTGCCGGGCTCCCTGAAACCATTACGATTACCAGCACTATTGCAAGCGATACCTGTTTCAATGCCACGCATACCATCACGGTAGCAGGATCGCCGAATACGTTTATCGTAACCGCTACCGGTCATGTAACCATGATCGCCGGGCAGAACATCATCTATCTGCCAGGTACGCTGGTTCAGCCGGGCGGTTACATGCATGGTTATATCTCAAACCAGTATTGTTACGCAGCTGATGCACCGATCGCCGCGGCTAAATCTTCAGGAGTGGAAAATTCGTTCATATTAAACCAATCATTCTTCCAGGTTTACCCGAACCCGACAACAGGTGCATTCACACTTGAGTTTACCGGTGATGCTGAATCTGTACCTGCCACCGTTGAAATTTTCGGAATGAATGGCATCAAGCTACTTACACGGCAACTCAACGGACAAAAAAGGCAGGAGTTTTCCGTTTCAACCTTCACCCCCGGAATATATTTCATCCATGTGCTTGCAGGGAAGAACTCTAAAGTTGTAAAATTGATTAAACTTTAAAATCCACCCCCTCCCGTCCTCCCCCGGGGGGGAGGTTTGGAGGGGGTGAGTTGCGAAAAAATGTGCTTAGAATTATCTAACCGCCATGGGAAACCAGGGCGGTTATTTTTATCTTGTTGCATTCCTGCAATTTACAGTTTCCGGATGTTTAATGTACAGGTTATGTGCAGGTGCTTTTTACCCTTTCACATGGTTTTGTACAGGCGAATTATTTGCAGATAGCTTCATGGGGAGTGACATTTGCATGTAGAACCGGATACGCTCCGGATTAGAACCTGACAGATGAAAGAAACCGATAAAGATAATACTGAAGAACAGAACGACCAATCATCAGAGAAACCTGATTTTATCAGGGAGTTCATAGAACAGAAGCGACTCCAAAACAGGGTGCTCCAGGAGATCATTGACAAGATTATCCAGGGAGACCATGGAAACGAAACAGAAAAAACCAACGATAACGAGAAACAATGAGAAAATTTTTCCCGGCAACTTTTATTTTCCTGATCACAGGAATTTCATGCTATGCACAACTTACCGGAATCAAATCAATTCCGGGGGATTATAACAATCTGACATCGGCAATTGCGGCACTGAATGTCCAGGGAGTTGGCACAGGTGGCGTGATTTTCAATGTTGCTGCCGATTTTAAAGAGATACTTTCCACACCTCATGCCGGTTATATCACTACAACAACCGGCTCTTCAACCCGCCCGGTTACCTTCCAGAAATCCGGCAGCGGGAGCGACCCGTTGATAACCGCACCAACCGGAACCGGGACCAGGGATGCCATAATTGCCTTTGCCGGATGCGATTTTGTGACCTTCAATGGTTTCAAAATCCAGGAAAACACTGACAACTGGTCGGAGGATGAGATGATGGAATGGGGGTTTGCCATTCTGAAAACCTCCGGCACAAATGGCTCGCAGAATATTACGATTAAAAACTGTACGGTCAGCCTTGTAAATAACTACATGGCCACCATCGGAATCTATTCGGGAAACCATACACCCGACACCACTGCCTCCCTGACGGTCACCTCACTGGCCGGTACCAATTCCAACCTGAAGGTTTTCGGCAATACCATTGAAAACTGCTATACCGGCATTTTTTTATCCGGGTATGCCGATCCGGCGGCACCGTACGCCTATTATGACCAGAACAACGAGGTTGGCAGGGATGGAGCCAACATCATCACCAATGTGGGCGGAAGCACCATTGCAGCTTACGGCATCTTTACCAAATACCAGAATAGTCTGAAAGTCGCCAACAATCATATAACAAGCACCATGGAAGGTACACAGCCCCATTATGGCATTTTCCTGACAACTTCTCTTAATGGCAGTTACGACTTATATAACAATTATGTGAGCATTCAGTTCTCCGGAACAGGATATTCGGCTTCATTTTACCCTGTCTATTGCGACATGGGAGGCAACGGAACGAATAACACGGTGAATGTCTACAACAATACTGTCACCGGGTGCAGGTTCCCGACCGTTGCCAATGCAAACCAGAACGCTTATTTTATGTACCTGAACAACCTTGGAGTAACAACCAGTGTTTATGGCAATGTGATCAGCAATGATACGGTAGGATCACCGGGTGTATCAGCTCCGGGCCGGGTATGGTACCTTCAATGCAACATGGCCACCGCAATTCCGGGCACGCTCAATCTTCACGACAACAGCGTCACTGGAAACGCCCGTATCCAGGCCATACCTGGCGGGGGAGGGACCAATTTCATAGTGGCAAACGGCGCAGGCAATCTTCTGAACATGTACAATAATTACGTAGCCGACAATGTAGTGGCCTCGAATGGCGAGGCAAAAATTCTGTTTTCGGGTATTTCCGCCAACATGAAAAACATCTATGGCAACACGGTTTCAAATATTACAAAGGCTGAAGGACCTGTATACGGAATCTACTATGCCGATTTCGCCGGAGGATCGGGGAATGTGTATCAGAATAAAATTCAGAACATTGAAGGACTCACCGGTGTAAGCAACATCACCGGCATTTACCACGCGGCAGGTGATGCGACCAATTATTATAACAACATGGTCAGTGACCTGAGAGTCCTGGGTGCATCAGCAGGGAGTGGCCTTCTCAACCAGCTGAGCGGTATACTGATCAATGGAGGCTCTGATGTCGGGGTGTATAACAATACCGTTTATCTCGCTTCGCCGGCATCGAACGGGTCAAACTGCGGTTCTTCGGCCCTTTATGTCAGTACCAATTCAGGAGTCGATTCCCGCAATAATATCCTTGTAAATAATTCTGTTCCGGTCGGAACAGGGAGGACCGTTTCATTCCGCCTGGTCGGGTCAGGCAGCCTGGCTTATTTTTCGGCATTGACGAACAACAATGACCTGTATGCAGGGATCCCCGATGCCACCCATGTTATTTTCTCTTCCTACAGCACCTCCAATTACAGCTACACCGACGATATAAACCTGGGCGACTATAAAGCGAGGGTCTATCCCAGGGAGGTGCAGTCGGTTACCGAACTTCCCACGTTTGTCAACATTGCCGTCAGGCCTTACAACATTCACCTGAAGGACAATGTGGCAACCCAATGCGAGGCGGGAGGGACTCCTGTTTCATCCCCGGTAGCCATCACGGCTGACATCGACAATCAACCAAGATTTCCCATTGCCGGGTACCCGGTAAATCTTGCCTTCACCCCCAATGCACCCGATATCGGTGCAGATGAGTTTGGCGGTTTGCCAAATGACATCACCGCACCAGCGATTAGCTACACCCCGCTCCTAAATGTAAACAGCCTGAATGCGCGGACACTTACCGTGACAATTTCGGATGGGAGCGGAGTTCCTGCTTCGGGAAACGGGTTGCCAATGCTATACTGGAAAGTGAATGCTGCGCCTTATATTGGCGTCCAGGGGATCCCGGTTTCCACCAATACTTTCAGGTTTACTTTTGGAGGAGGGGTGGTCATCGGCGATGTTGTCTCCTATTACATTGTCGCCCAGGATATGGCTCCGATTCCCAATGTTGTTGCCTGTCCGGCCATCGGGGCAGGGGGATATTCCTACAGCCCGCCTTCCTGCATGACCCCTCCTGGCAACCCTTCTTCCTATTCAATCATCCCGGGAATATCAGGTGTTTTTCATGTAGGTGTTGGTAAAGACTTTGCCACACTCACCGCGGCCGCCAACATGGTCAATTCACGGGTGCTGACCGGGCCTCTTACCCTGGTCCTTGACGATGCTACCTATCCTGCGGAGTCATTCCCGGTTTCCTTCAATTCAAATGCCGGGTCCAGTTCAACCAACACCTTTACAGTCAGGCCCAACACCGGAGTATCACCTGTTTTTACTTCAACAACTGCGACAGGGCTTCTGAATCTCAGCGGGATCGATTTCTTTACCCTTGACGGGTCAAATAGCGGGAGCAACAGCAAAAACCTCAGAATTTCACAAACCAGTACTTCCATCGGTTATTCCTATGGTATCAATGTTCTTAATTATGGGGGAACTGATCCTGCAACCAATGTCACCATCAAAAACTGTATCATCCAATGCACCCCGGTGAACTCCTCGGTCATCTTAAGAGTTCCCCTGGTTTTTTCTTCTGCCGGAGGCGGGTATGACAACTGCATCGTGGATAACAACACCATTATCGGGGGACTTGACGGGATAAGGTTGCTGGGTTCCAGCACAGGGATCATCCATAACGGGCAAATAACCAATAACATCATCGGCTCGGAAACGGATACTTTGATAACCGTTAACAGGGTGGGGATTTTAATAGGTTACGCCGACAATACCCTCATCAGCGGCAACGACATCATGGGCCCTTTTAACGGGTCGTTGAACCCCGGAATCACCGGTATTTCAATATATCCCGGGTGTACCAATACCAAAATACGCAGGAACAGGATCCATGAAATTTACAATGACAATCCTTACGATGGCTGGGGCGCCTGCGGAATCGACTATGGTTCCGATGCCTCGACCATAACCGAAATAACAAACAACCTCATCTATAACATCAAGGGCGGCGGTTCAGCTCCCGGACTTGCTTCCACCAATCCATATGGCATCCTTATCAGCAACGGGGGAAACCTGAAAATACTTTTTAACACCATATCCCTTACCGGCCCTTTCCTTTCATCGCTTAACGACGCCTCCTCGGCATGTATCGGTATATCCCACAAGGTTGCCGACAATAGCCTGGAAATAAGGAATAACATTCTTCGTAATTCCATGGTGTGCAACGGCATACCGAACACATTCGGAAAAGCATACGGGATCATCCTGGAAGGCATACCTTCCGTGTTTTCAACGATCAACAACAACGATTACTTTATTGACGGTTACCAGGGTCAAATCGGACAGCTCTTTGCGCAGACAGGCATTGTCGACTACCAGACCCTTCCGGTCTGGCAGGCATTTACCGGCCAGGAGGCAAATTCTGTCAACATCGATCCGGCATTTATTTCATCAGACAACCTGGTCCCGACCTCTGCCTCCCTTAATAACCAGGGTGCCTTTATTACTTCGGAGCCATCTGATTTCACCGGCATTTTGCGGAACAACCCTCCTGATGTCGGCGCGTATGAGTTTGGAAACGACCCGGTCGTCAGTACCTTGCCGGCCAATACAGTTACCAGCAGCAGTGCTGTTCTTACAGGATCGGTCAATCCGGCCGGTAACACTGTTTCGACCTTTTTTGATTACGGGAAAACCACCAGTTACGGGACATCCCTGCCGGCGACACCCGGCAGCATCAGCGGATCGGCCACCATCGGGATTCATCTTGCACTTGCCGGGTTGAATCAATCCACTACCTTTCATTACCGGGCCCGCACTGTCACTGCGGGTGGTTTGACATCATTTGGTACCGACATGATTTTTAGCACCACATCGGGTCCCCCGGAAAATATTACACTTGTCAATACCATCTCAAACGACACCTGTTTCAATGCGACCCAGACAATCACCGTTGCCGGAACGCCAGACACTTTTGTGGTTACACCGGCTGGCAATGTGACCATGATTGCCGGGCAGAATATCATATTCCTGCCGGGAACAACGGTTCAACCCGGGGGTCACCTGCACGGGTATATCTCAAACCAGTACTGTGGAACAACGGCTGCACCGGTCATGGCTGTTAAATCGGGTGAAGCGGAAACTCCTGGCGCCTTTTCCCAATACTGCTTCAGGATATACCCCAACCCAACAGCCGGCAGGTTTACCCTGGAGTTTAACAGTGATACACCTGCCTCACCTCAAATTGAAATTTTCGGAATGACGGGTAACAAGGTTTTCGCCCAGAAACTGGGTGGAGAGCGAAAGCACGAGTTCTCCATCTCAACAATGCCCCCGGGGATCTATTTTATACATGTAGTAACAGGTGAGAATTCAGCAACGGTGAAAATGATCAAGCTTTGATACTCCATATTTAGATCATGTACAGGTAATGTGCAGGTTCTTTTAACCGGGTTATAAGGTTTTGTACAGGTGAAATATTTGCAACAGGGTACAAAAACAATGATTTTTGCTCAAAATGCCAACCGCAATTTTAAAACAGATCAAACCCAATATATTTTTCCATCCAGTTATTTTTTATGTTAACCAAAAACAAAAATCCAATGATGATGAAAAAGATGTTACTATTGATAAGCGCCCTGATCATAGCTGGCGCATCATTTGGGCAGTTGACCGGTATCAGGAACATCGGTTCGCCGGGTCCTAACGACTATCCAACCATTGCCGCGGCCATTGCCGACCTGAACACCTGGGGTGTTGGCCCGGGCGGCGTAACTTTTAACATAGCCGCAGGTTATACCGAAACGTTCCTTTCACCGCTTGCAGGTACCATTACGGCAACAGGAACCGCAGCCAACCCGGTTGTTTTCCAGAAGAACGGCAGCGGAGCTGATCCACTGATCACCGCAGCTATTGGTACCACAACCAATACCGACGGGATCATTAAGATCTCTGGGGGGGACTACATCACCTTCGACGGGATCGACCTGACTGAAAGCGCCGCCAACACCACTGCAACCACGCAAATGGAATGGGGATACGCCCTTGTCAAAGGGAGTTCAACCTTTCCTGCCAATGGTTGCCAGAATGTGACCATCAAAAATTGCACGATTACCCTGAGCAACACCAATGTCGCTTCGGTGGGTATCTATTCAGGGAACCATGTTGCCAATGCAGTTTCCGCGATTAACCTTGGAACCATCGGGACTACCGGCAGCGGTGACCTGATGAATAACTGCAAGTTTTACGGTAACACGATTTCAAACGTATGTTACGGTTTTAAACTGACGGGCTACAAT